>JBILJE010000062.1:0-13056 GCA_044377395.1 Rariglobus sp.
CACAAAAACGGCAGCATGGACGCCCATGACTACGCCGAAGATTTTAACAAGTTTCATAGGATGATAGATGGAATCGGAAATTGATTGGTTGAGACCGGTCTTAGTTAACGAAAGCGACTGAGTATTGATTCACCAGCGCGATAAACTGCAGTCCCCGATCTTCATAGTTTTTAAACTGATCAAAACTAGCAAACCCTGGACTGAGTAAAATATTGTCGCCAACAACTGCCATTTCGGAGGCTCGGCGGGCGGCTTCGGCGAGATCAACGCAGACGGTGTGAGGCATACCGTTTACCCCAGCAAACGTCGCCATCACATTACGGGTCTCGCCAATCAAAAACGCATGTTTCACCTGCGGCACCAGCCTACGAACAAAAGCAGCCACGTCGCCGCCTTTAGACTTCCCGCCTGCGATCAAAATCACCGGAGTACCAAAACCAGCAACTGCAGCTTCGACGGCGTGGAAATTAGTGGCCTTGGAATCATTCCACCACGTCACGCCGTCCTTAACCGCAACCCGTGCAAGGCGGTGTGCGCCGAGACGGAAGCTCTGCGCTGCGGCATACAAATCTGTCTCCAGCAGTCCCTGACTCCGCCACCAAGCAGCTGCGAGAATGAAGTTTTCCTGCTGTGGGTAGTGGGCGAAAACCGTGCCACGCAACAACACGTCGCCGGGCTGGCCTTCGGTTTCCACCTGCGCCTCGGCGGGCAAAGTCTGGCCCAATTTCACCGCGTGGCTCTGCACGCTGCTTCCAGCAAAAACATACCCGCCCACGCTGCGCTCAAACAAGCGCCACTTGGCATGAAAATAGGATTCCATGGTGCCGTGACGCTCCAAATGATCCTCGGCGAAATTAGTCCAAAGAGCCGCATCAGCCCGGAAATGCCTGAGTGTTTCAGCCTGAAAGGAACTTACCTCGCACACCGCGATTGAATCCGGCGCCCCACCCTCTCGATCAACCACCAGCTGTGAAAATGAAAAGCCGATGTTGCCGGTTGAATAGGCATCGCGACCGACCGAACGCAGGGCATGCGTGAGGAATTCAGTCAACGTGGTTTTACCATTCGTCCCTGTAATAGAAATCAATGCGCCACGCCAAAACAACGAGGCGAAGTCGAGCTCGGCCAAACACACGGAACCCACCGAGCGCGCCTCAGAAATCCAAGGATGTGTCGGCGGAAAACCAGGTGAATAGATCACCAATTGATGCTCAGTTGCAGCGGAACCCCGGAACTCACTTTTCGCGCCTGCCTTGCCCCCTTGGTCAAAAATCACGGCAGTGCCGCCGATTTTTTCGATCAGGTTGCACAAAGCCCGTCCACTCACACCGCCGCCAAAAACAGCGACCGGATGAGCCAATAAGGGCTGGATAAATTCAGGTACGACGAGTGACATCAGCGGATTTTCAATGTTCCTAGTCCGGCAAGGGCGCACATGAGTGAGATAACCCAAAAACGCAGCACGACTTTTGTCTCCGGCCAGCCGGCTTTTTGAAAGTGGTGATGAATGGGGGCCATACGAAAGAACCGGCGGCCTTCACCGTAGCGGCGGCGTGTATACTTAAAGAATCCGACCTGAATCATGACCGAGATCGCCTCGACCACAAAAACTCCGCCAACGATGATCAACGTAAGGGGTTGTTGCACCATGAAGGCGATCATCCCGATGAGCCCACCCAGCGCTAAGGAACCCGTGTCGCCCATGAACAACTCCGCTGGATAAGAGTTGTACCATAAAAACGCCATACCCGCGCCGACCAGTGCGCCGCAAATCACGGCGAGTTCGCCGGTCCCCGGCACGTGGCTAATGAGCAGGTATTCGGCAATCTTCACGTTGCCGGCCGCATACGCCATGATGCCGTAAACCAACGCGACAGTGATGGTGCATCCGATCGCTAAACCATCGAGACCGTCGGTGAGGTTGATCGCGTTGCTGAAGCCAACCACCCAAAAAAAGACCAACACAAACAGCACCGCGACCGGCATCGCTGTGAGAATCGGGTACTTAATAAACGGCACCCATAACTCGCGGATTTTCTCCGAACTGGTTGGATGCAGCACTAACGCGGTCAGCGCAATAATGGTAATGAGCGTCTGCCAGCCCATTTTCTCGCGAGAGGAAATGCCGTCCCGGTTTTTTTTGACCACCTTGAGGTAGTCATCGCGAAATCCAACCCCGGTTAGCGCGGTATAGACGAAGAGAGATACCAGTACCCAGATATTCGGTTGGGCCCAGAGAACCGTGCTAAAGAAGACGGAGAAAAAGATCAGTAGCCCACCCATGGTCGGGGTGTTTTTCTTGTCGAATTTCTGCGCAAGATCACCAGTGCGATCATCGTCGTAATGTTGCCCAAATTTGAGTGCGCGCAGCTTACGAATGAGCCAAGGGCCGATCACAAAGCCGATCAACGTGGCCGTGCCCGCCGCCATTAGGGTGCGCAGCGTGATGAACCGCAGCACACGCAGCGGTCCCCATACATTTTCGTAGTCGGCCAGATAGCTGAACATCGGTGGATTAGTGCGCGTCGGTTGCAGCCGTACCGCTTAAAATGGTTTCCAGTTTATAACGGCGGCTTCCCTTGATGAAAACAGCACCCCGAAATGCTGCGAGTCGTTCACGTACCGGATCGAGCGTGGCGACAACCTCGACCTGTGAAGCCACTGCCAAATGGCCGAGCGCCCCCTCCCTAACGGATTCGGCGGCATCGCCGATGACCATGAGCTGATCTTGACGGCGCAACCGTATCGAACGGCCCAAAGCGCGATGGTACATCGCGGACTCAACCCCAAGCTCCTCCATGCAACCAATCACCAATAACCGCGGGTCGCTTTCCGGGGCGACCGCATAAAACGCATCCAACGCATCCCCCATCGCGGCAGGGTTCGCGTTGTAGCAATCGATATAAAGCAAGCGCCCTTGCTCGCGCCGAAGTTCGCCTCGCAACGCGGACGGCTGCCAATTCACCAAACGCTCGCGAATCGTTTCGGCCTTCACTCCAAGCAACAACGCGGCGCGAATGGCCAGTGCGGCATTTTGCGCCATGCCATCCGATACTCGGCGAAGGACAAAATTCAAAGCTTTGCCCGAGACTGAATCACGCATGGCAATGAGCGTCTCCTCAGCACATTGGATTAACGTGAAAAAAGTATTCGCTAGGGGCTGGTCCGCCACGATGGGCAAATCAGCGCGGCCAAGTCGCCAGGCGTTGACCCGGAGGTCACGAAACGCGGTGAATTGGCAGCAGGATTGAGGAAACAAAGCCGCGCCTCCGGTGCGAACCGCAGCCGGTAAAGCAGCCTTGGCCGTGGCAACCCCTTCCAGCCCGCCCAACTCCTGTAAATGTGCAGGCCCAACAAAGGTAATAATGGCGAAATCCGGCTCAATCATTCCGGCTAAAACTTCCATTTCACCCGGCCCGCTGATACCCGCCTCAATCACCGCAAACTTATGCCGGCTTGGGTCCAAGCGTGTAAGCGTCAGGGGAACACCGAGGTGGTTGTTAAGATTACCTTCCGTTGAAAGCACACCGCCACGTTCGCCACCCATTAAAAGAGCAAGAAGGTTTTTGGTGGAGGTCTTTCCGGCGCTTCCAGAAATACCAATCACCGGCCCGCGAAATGCCCGCCGATGCGCACGGGCGATGCACTGAAAAGCGATCAACGGATCGGCGACGACAAGCTGGGCCAATGCCAAATCAGGATTGGCGCGAGTGACAATCGCGGCGCTGGCTCCCGCATTCTGGGCTGCCAACAAGTAATCATGGCCGTCCCTTTTCTCCGTGCGAAGAGCGACAAACACCTGCCCGTTTCGCAATTGGCGCGTATCCGTGGTGAAACTGGATAGCTGTGTATCCGGCAGGCGCGTCCATTTACCGGAGGTCCAAGCAGCAAGTTGATCTGGATTAAAAACAGGCACGGTGGATCAAACAGGGCGTTTAATTTTTTTAATCTCAATCAGCTCACGAACGACCTGACGGTCATCAAAAGGACTCACGGTGTCAGCAAACTCCTGATACGTTTCATGTCCTTTACCCGCGATAAGCAGGCAGTCACCCGGCTTGGCCATGTCGAGAGCGAGGCTGATGGCGCGACGCCGATCCTCGATCCAAGTCATCTTGAGTGGTGCCGTGACGCCGGCCTGCATGTCATTGAAAATTTGCGTGAGGGGCTCGCCACGCGGGTTGTCGGCGGTGGCGAGGGCAAAGTCCGCGTAGTCTTGGACGGCTTTGACCATCATTGGACGCTTGGCACGGTCGCGGTTTCCACCGCAACCAAACACAACCAACAGACGGCCTGGGGTAATCGTACGTAGCATCCCGAGCGCATTGCTCAAAGCGTCATCGGTGTGCGCGTAGTCCACCAAAACATTGAAGGACTGGCCCTCCTCGATGCGTTCCATTCGACCCGGCACCCCTGCAAAATTGCGCATGCGTGAAAGCAACATACTGGGATCGCGGCCCAAGCCCCAGGCAGTGGCGAAGGCGGCCAACAGATTGCTCACATTGTAGCGACCAATCAGAGGTGAATCGACCAGCGCTTCCCCTGTGGGCCAGACCAGCTTGAAGGTGGTGTTTTTGAAGTTAAGTGACACCTGCTCCGCCCGCACCTGCGCCGTGGTGTTTTCACCGTAGGTCACCACATTGGCCCCAGGTACACTGGCGTGGATACAATCGACTAAGCGCACCCCATAGGGGTCGTCGGTATTAACAATGGCAACCCTAGGCTCGGCTCCGGTGTGGCCGGTGAAAAGCCGTGTCTTCACATCGAAATAAGCCTCCATCGTCTTGTGATAATCGAGGTGGTCACGTGTAAGATTGGTGAAAATGGCAGCACCAAAATTAAGTCCCAGCACACGCTGTTGGTCGATGCCGTGCGAACTGACTTCCATGACGGCCTGCTTACAACCGGCGTCGCGCATCTGAGCCAGCATTCCAAAAATATCGAGCGACTCAGGCGTGGTCTTATAAGACGGCACGGTGCGAGCACCGAGGTCATAGTTAATCGTGCCGATCAAACCCACCCGCGGTCCATCGTTGAGCAAATGCTTAACCAGATGTGTTACGGTGGTCTTTCCATTGGTACCGGTGACACCAACGACCTGAAGATCACGATCGGGGAATTTATAGAACCGTTGGGCTACGCGTGCGAGCGTAGCGCGAGCATCAGCGACTTGGATAAATGTCACTTTGGCTGGAGTTGGCGTCGGGATCTTTTGGGTCACGACCGCAACTGCCCCCCGGTTAACGGCCTCATCGATGTAGGACGCGCCATCGGCACGCAGACCAGGGAGCGCGAAAAAGAGGGTGCCGGGAACGACACGACGACTGTCCATGACCAAACCCGAAATAGGGCGATCGAGCGATCCCTTGACGGCGATCGCCTCTTTCTCACTGAAATAATCTGAGAGTTGGGGGGCCATTTTGAAGACGCGATTATTGGTTGAATCAGTGGAGTGACGCAGGGTCGCCGCTTGACGCGGTTGCTTAAACGCGTGAATCAGCGCGTGATTCTGTGTGAGATATCCGATCATCGGTGGCCGCCTTCCATGACCAGCAGGTTACGCCCAGGCACAATCACGGGCTTTATATCCAAATACTGGATAAGTTGCTCAGCGATATGCTTAAAGCTAGGAGCTGCAACAGTGGACCCATAGGCGATGCGTCCATTGGGAACCCTAGCGTCGTCGACGATAACACTGATAACCACACGAGGTCGGCTAGCTGGAAAAAACCCAACAAACGACCCCACGTGATTACGGTCGGAATAGTGTCCGTTAATGAGCTTTTGTGCAGTCCCCGTTTTGCCTGCGACCTCGAAGCTGGGAATAGCGGCCATCGGCGCAGTCCCCTCTTTTGATGCAACGGCTTCAAGCATGCGGGCCATTTGCTCAGCTGTCTTGGTTGAAAGAACCTGACGACGAACCGAGCCCGTAAAATTGTACACCGCCTCACCATTATTATCGGCCACTTGGCGAATCACCTGCGGACGCATCAACGCACCACCACTGGCGATAGTCGCCATCGCGTAATGAATCTGCATGGGGGTGGCGGATATGCTGTAGCCTGCGGAGATACGCGTGATATCCACACCACTCCATTTTTCAACTGGGTTAAGGAACCCCGAAACTTCACCACCAAAGGGAAAGCCGCTTTTCTCCCCGAAACCAAAGGCTCGGGCATAACGGTAGAGCGTCTCTTCCCCGAGCTTCATACCGAGTTGAGCGGCCCCCACATTACTCGAATGGCTGATGATCTCTGAGACGGTTAACGGGTGATCGAAACGGTGATCATCCTTCATGAAGCGTCGTGGCTTGCCCTTGTATTCAATCGAGTCGATCGAGCAATCAAACCGTGAGGCAGGCGTTACTAATTTATCATTTAGGGCACCGGCTGCCGCTACGATTTTGAAGGTCGAACCTGGGTCGAGGACATCTGTGATGGCAAGGTTGCGCATCGTGCCCATCGCCTCTTTCGAGAGTTCGTTATATTCGTTGAGGTTGAACGTGGGGTAATTTCCCAGTGCGAGTACAAATCCGCTGTGCGGCTCACTGACAATCACCGTGACCTTGGCGGGGTTGAACTTTTTGACGATTTCATCAATCTCCTGCTCAACAATGTGCTGGATGGCGGCATCGATGGATAGCCGTACCGTGTATCCAGCAGTTGGACTCACCTCGCGATTACGAAACTGGGCAAGTTCGCGGCGCAGGCCGTCTTTTTCTGATTCGCGCCATCCATCCTGGCCTCGCAGATAAAAATCGGCAAACGCCTCGAGGCCTGAGGCGGGCTCACCGGCTTTGTTCACGAAACCAATCAAGTGCGCGGCCAGTTGATTATGCGGGTAGGCACGCGTGTAGGTGCGGTTCCCGTAGACACCCTTGATGTTAAGGCGTCGGATCTGGTCATAGGTCGACTCCTCCACGGTGTCGCTGAGTTTGGCCCAACGGATCAATTTTTCACCGGAGGGTAACGTATCGTCTGCGTTGCTATCATCGGGCCCCTCAGAAGCAGGCGGGAAAGACATTTGAACTGCTAAGGGTTTAGCCGATGGAGCAGTGCGCGATTTGGTCGTAAGAATTCGCCGAACTTCGGACAGGGGCACATTGAGCAGCTTGGCCAGTTCTGGCCACTTGGACTCATCTGCTTTGAGCAGTGCCTGCGGGTCGACCCCAAGAACGATCAACGAGCGCGAGGTCGCGAGACGATCACCCTTATCATCGAGAATATCGCCACGCTTGGCAGGCTCCACAGTGATTTGCCGACGCGCACGTTCGACATGGCCCATCAGACGATCACGCTCGAAAACATGCAGATCCAATAAGCGCACCGCGATGCACCCAAAGCAGGCAACTACGCCGACTCCGAGTAAAACGATGCGATAATTGGATGCGAAGCCTTTCGACATGGAGTTAATTTTCCACCGATCAACGATAGTTGTTTACCACTCTGAAACGCACTGGGACGACCGTACCGCTAACGACCGCTTCGGGTGAAAACACCTCGGCGTTGTTACGCGCGGCCAGTAGACGCTCTGGGGATTCACTCACCCGAACCACCTGGGGCTCCTTCGGTAACACTAAGCCCAATTTCCACTCGCTGTTACGCCGTGCGAGCACGTCAATCGACTGCTCGGCGGTGATCTGGGTATTGAGCTCGGCGAGATGCCGTTCGGACTCAATGATACGCTGCTCAAGCTGCTTGGTGTTATTGGCTGTAAGTGAAATCTGGTGACGCAGCCATACCGTGCCGAGGCCGATGGAGCCGCTGAAGCAGATCATGACCAGCGTATAAACAAGAAGCTGGTTCACGAAAGCCTGGGAGGAGTTCTTCTTCATTCTGAAAAGGTGTTTGGACTACAGTTTACGAAGGGCCCGCAGCTTGGAGGAGCGGCTGCGGGGATTGGCGGCGATCTCTTCTGCGGAAGGAGTGACCGGGCGACGGAAAAGCAGGTCGGCGTGTTTAACCCGCAAGTCCTGCGGACGGTGGTCGTCCTCGCCTTCGGGCAGACCGGCGAGGTGGCGGAAAAAGTTTTTGGCGATCCGATCCTCCAGCGAATGAAAGCTAATCGCACACAGGACGCCGCCCGGGGCCAGACGATCAAAGGCGGCCGGAAGCGCGCGCTCAATGGCACCGAGCTCGTCGTTAACAGCGATACGAATGCCCTGAAAGGACCGCGTGGCGGGATGAATTTTAGAAGTGAACCGATCGCGTGGCGGAATGGCTTCAGCTATGAGTGTTGCCAATTGCGCGGTGCGCGCCAGCTGCCCCGTGCCGCGCGCGGCGACCAGGGCCCGCACCACGTGGCGCCAGTTCTTTTCCTCGCCATAACCGCGGATGGCCTGAACGAGAACCTCCTCGGCGACAGTCTCCAGCCACACCGAGGCTGGCACGCCCGAGCGAGGATCCATGCGCATATCGGCGGGAGCATCATTACGGAACGAAAAGCCCCGCTCGACTTCATCGAGTTGAAAGGAAGAAACCCCGAAGTCGAAGAGGATACCGTCGAACTTACCCAGTGGTAATTCAGCGAGATGCCCAAAATCACGGTCGATGAGCGAGAATCGCCCTTCAAACTCAAGTCGCAGCACCTCGGCGCGAGGTTGGGCGGCGGGGTCACGATCAAGCGCGACCACATTTACGTCCAAGGCGGACTCTAAAATCGCCCGGGTGTGGCCACCGCCACCGAAGGTCGCGTCCAGATAGCGGCCGCCGGCCCGAGGCGCTAAAGCCTCGAGGGTCTCGCTTAACAAGACGGGATTGTGACCGGGCTGCATGGTATCGAAAATTGCTTCACGCTGCCTAGCGCGAGTCAGCGACCACCGCGCTTAAAGTGGGATGCAAGAAGAGCGGGCCGCCCAACCAGACCGGTCGTGCAGCGTGGGCGGCGGCAAGGTTGCTCTTAACAAAACGGACACAAGCAGCCGTGGAGGAACCCACGGAAGCGACCAAACGCTGGCGGCGTCCGAGTCGGGCCGGAATATCCAGCGAGCGGATCGGAAGAGGGAGACGGCGCGTTGTCATAAAATTATATACCGAGTCGGCGCATGAGATCGCCGAAATTTTCTCCAGCAGTCCGCTGCTCCACACGGGTCCAGCGGTCGGGGCTGTAGAGGCTGAATTTGGTGAGCGATCCCACCAAAACGGCGTCCTTGGCGATACCGGCATGCGTCAACAACTCTGCATTGAGCATGATGCGCCCCTGCTTATCGAAGCCGAGGGTCTGCGTTTGCGCAAAAAACCGAGCGGCAAAATCTTGGCCTGAACCATCGGACAATGCGATCGCCTCAATTTTGGTGCGTAACTTGGCGATTTCTTCCGGCGGCAAGACCGCAATGTACCCATCGGGATGCGGGGTCGCCAAAAACTGCTCTCCTTCAGCATGGGCAGCACGCCACCCCGACGGAATCGTGACCCGATTCTTGTCGTCTAGGGTGTGCCTAAAAAGGCCTGTGTAAGAAATGCCGGATTGAGCCATGAAGCCACGAAAGGGAAAGCCCTCCCATTACACCCCATTTCAACCCACTTACCCCCACACCGGTCAAGATAACTTCATTAATTTTAATACAAAACCGTCCATTTTACCATGAAACCGCCCATTTTTTATGGGTTAATCACCGCAATAACGGTCCAAATCGACCCCACTTGCGGTTATTTGAGTTCGATAACGTGCTGCCGAAGCTGGAGCTTGGGATGAAAATCCACCAGCCCCCCCCTATAGCGCCTCCACGAACCAGGCACTTTGGTCCCCGGACACACTTTTACGCTTTGAATTCAAGGGGGGGCGCGGATTTCGTTTAGAACCACTGGTAACCGACTGCCCTGCTTTAAGTTAGCCCTAAAAGCATTACCATAATGGAATCAACTCCTCCATTTTGAGTCTCAAAATGGACTTAATCCCTCGTGTTCAAGAAATCGGCTGACCACTTCTTTCTCCTTGGACCACGCGGCACCGGCAAAACCTCATGGACGCGAACGATTTACCCTGAAGCGTCACGGGTGGATTTACTTGATCCGGAGACTATGCGCCTGCTCTCAACTAAGCCCGAACGTCTGCGCGAGTTAATCGATGGGAATAAGGGGGTGCAGCAGGTCATCATTGATGAGGTGCAGAAGCTGCCGCAGGTGCTTGAAGTCGTGCACCTCATCATCGAGGAAAAACGCGACTTACAGTTCGTGCTCACTTGATCGAGTGCGCGAAAGCTGCGCCGCGCCGGGGTGAATTTACTCGGCGGCCGCGCGGCGCAAAAGCGCCTCTATCCCTAAATGGCCGCTGAGTTAGGCGCTGCATTCCAACTCAATCAAGCACTCCGACTCGGGATGTTACCGGTGGTCCTTGGCGAGAAACAACCCGCCGAAATTCTACGGGCCTACAATGGTCTTTATCTACGCGAGGAGGTCCAGGCAGAGGGTCTCGTGCGCAACGTGGGGAGTTTCGCCCGCTTCTTGGAGGCGATTAGCTTTTCACAGTGCGCCGTTCTCAATCTGGCCAATGTGGCGCGGGAGTGTCAGGTGAACGGCAAGACCGCTGAGGGATATTTGGAGATACTCGAAGACCTGTTGCTCGCCTTTCAAGGGGAACTGAACGCCCACCCAGTCGGATCTAGCGGAATTAGATTTTTTTGTGCCCCCTCATTTGCCGGCAAAAACATCTGCATTAATGCAGCATTTAAGGATCCTTTTTTCTCAGCACTGGAATTATTTCAATGGGTCTTATTGAGCTCATTTTGTTTATATGTAATGACTTGGTAGTCATGCCAGCCGCACCGCTACTAACTCCCCTAAACACGCTAAAGTCGGGCGATCGGGAGTTTTCCGGTGGTCGGTGACATCGCTGCGGCGTTATTTCGCCGTCTAATCCTGAGCGACCATTTCCTTGAGCCGCCTGGAGGTCAGGATCTGAAGTTTGCCGCCGTTACGGCTGCTCGCCTTGCCCAAGTTTTCCTTGTCCATCGCATCCGTCTTCGCCTCCGTGGGGCCGACCAAGTGGAAAATGTTCAAAGCCGCGCGCTCCCTTAGCAAGGCACGCTGCAACTTGGAAATCTCGGTCAGCACCTCGGAGTACTCGACTATCTCATGAGGCTGGAATCCGGTCGACCACAACGGTTTGCCATCTTTGTCCGACCAGCCCTTGGCATCGAGCGGGATACTAAAACCTTTCTGCTTAAGTTCTGCTTGAAAGTCGGGTTGGAAAATCCGCTTCCAGTTGGTTACGATGAAGGGCGACTTCCCCTTCGCTTTGAGTTTGGCGTTAACCGCGCCCAACTGCACCATAGCCTTTTCCTCAAATGCCTTACGAGCGGCCTCAACACTTTCGATGTTCAATCCACTCCGCTCGAGATTGGCCTTCATTTCGTCGTTTAGCTTGGTTTTCTTAGCGAGTTCCTGGTCATTCAACATTCGGACTGGCTGCCCTGCACTGCCAGCGACCACATAGATTGTATCCGGCCCCATTTCGAGTGCGCAACGCACGGCGTGCACCCAAGTAGGAGGGCGTAAGTCTTCGTCGAGACCGGCGTTTGTCAGCGCCTTGACGCGCCACGGAGTTCTTACTGCGATAGATTTGAATCCTGCTTTTTCAGGGGTGAGATTGATCGGTTTCATCCATTCTAAGAATCGCGTTTTATTGGCGCTGGTTGCCGGCAACAAATTCACCGCGAAGGGATTCACCCTTGTATTTACGCCGCGATCCCACGCGACCGACTCATAGACGACGACACCGAACTCCGCGCTGGGGGGCAGACGGCTGACGAGCTTCATCATCTCCTCACGAATGATGCTAAACGCCTCAAAACCACCCTTTCTGATGTCTAAAAGCTCCTCGCCCACATCAACCACAAAAACGATCTTGGAGGCGCGCTGACTGGTGGTGCCCAAAAAGCTCATGCTCATGAAACCGGAGCCCAAGCTGGAACCGCTGCCCAGTCCGGTACCATAACCGGTGCCTGTTCCTACTCCGCCGGCACCTGCACCGAAGCCCATGCCCGCCAGTGAACTTGCACCGACGGAGGGCAGCTCGGGCATAGTCGGCATCTGCAGCGCATTCTCCGCTGTGGAGAAAATACGATTGGCCGAAACCGGTGAAGAACTGGCCGAACCGCCGCCCTTACGGGCCACTTGCAGGCGGTGCTCGACCTTTTTTTGCACCACGTTTTCGGAGGTATTGGCAGCCTCGAAACTTTTCTTTTTCCCTAGGATTTGCTCGCTCACGAAAACATACCCGGCAACGGCGACCAGCACGACGTGCACAATGACCGTGACGAGCAACGGCACACTGGCGGTCAGGCGGTCATACAAACTCTTACGACTGGGGGAGCTGGATGGGGTAGGCGAAGAGGTCATGTATTACTTTTTATAAACTACATTTGTTGAGCGTTGGGGTGTAACGTCGGCTCAGTTTTTTCTGTCAGGGACAAAATTCGATTTCGGGCTAAAACGGAGTGGAACCCCGGCTGCCCCGAATGCACGGGGTCCGGGCGTCGGCTTTTAGGGGGAATCCGGCTCGGCCACTTTGGAGCCTGCGGCGCGGGGCGACGCGGCGTCCCAGTCGTCCGTCCGGAAGGGGGTAACAGGCAGCCCCTCCCGGTTGTAAAGATTGGCCTGCGGGGTCGAGGCCCACGCATAGCGCACGGCAACCGGCGCGCTGATCGCCGCGGACGTCAGAACGACGTCGCTGCCGACAATCTGGGCCTCCGCCGGGGCCCACTTTTTATCCGCGCCGGCCAGGAAGAAGCCGACCACCTTGTCCGTGGGCAGAGCCACGCCTTTTGGCGCGACCCAGGGAGCGACATTCGGCTCGAGGCCTGATCCCGCGCCGACAAACGTCAACTTGACCGCAGGGCCACTGATCTCGTGGCGGTCATAACGCGGGCTCAGGCCAACCAAGCCGGGTTCGCGATGGACCAATTCACGCGCTGCCAGCGCGAGGCGGGTCCCGACGTGAGGCTTGTTGGTGGGGTGTACATCATTCGGATCGCCGATATCTGAGGTCACCACCAGTCCGACCTGCGGCAGGGTCCGGGAGGTCAATGCCTGAGCCTCGCGCAGCCAGGCAATGTTG
>JBILJE010000295.1:0-3850 GCA_044377395.1 Rariglobus sp.
CACCTTCTCGCGCAAACTGCATCGGGCGATTATCGCGCGAATAAAAATTCTTTGTAACCTGAACATCGCCGAGACGCGGATTCCCCAGGACGGCCGATTCTCGATGAAGATCGGCTACTGCACGGCCAACTTCCGTGTATCGACCATCCCCGCACAATTCGGCGAAAAATCGGTCATTCGCATTCTCGCGATGAGTGGGCGCAAATCGATTATTACCCTGGAGAAAATGATGATGTCGCAGAGCGTCCTCATTCCGTTCCGGCGCCTGATTCAGAATCCCAACGGAATCCTCTTTGTCACCGGTCCCACCGGTTCGGGCAAGACCACCACGTTGTATGCCGCACTCAACGAGCTCAACACGCCCGACAAAAACATATCGACCATTGAAGACCCCATTGAGATTCAGGTCGAAGGCATCACCCAGACCCAGGTCAACGCCCAGATCGATCTGCGGTTTTCGACGGTGCTGCGCTCACTGCTTCGCCAGGATCCCGACATTATTTTGATCGGTGAAATTCGCGATTTGGAGACCGCCAAAATCGCTACGGAAGCCGCGCTTACCGGTCATATGGTGTTCGCCACCCTGCACACCAATAGTGCCGCGCAAGCCATCGTGCGCCTGCTTGAAATCGGCGTGGCCCCCTACTTGGTTGCGCCTTCGATTGTCGGCGTACTCGCCCAACGTCTCGCGGCACGTATCTGCGACAACTGTAAGGAATCCTACTATCCGCCCCGTGAGCTTTTGCTGAAGTTCTTCAAAGAAGACGGTCTCACGGACGTGCCGTTTTACCGTGGGCGGGGCTGCCGGGTTTGCCGGGGAACGGGCTACAAGGGGCGCGTCGCGATTCATGAATTGGTGCTCATCACTGAGGAAATCCGCACCCTGATAACCACGGGGGCAAGTGTGCAACAGATCACGGCGTCCGCGAGTAAAGTGGGATTTAAGCCTCTTCGCTACGACGGGCTAAAAAAAGTTTTGCTCGGCTTGACCACCATTGAGGAAGTAGAAGCTAACACTTCCTTTGAGTGGGAATTTTAGCTGAGTTCACGTTGGATTTACGCGTTGGTCCTCTACCCTGGGGCTGATGCCGCTTAACCCTGTTAATACCCTTATTCGCCATGCCGCCTGTTACCCTGATCGATCCCGACGCGATTGAAAATCTTCGTGCGCTTAGCCCCGATGACGACGATGCGTTTTTGAAGGAGATTCTGACGATTTTTTTGGCTGACGTGCCCGAGCGAATTGCGGACTTACACGCTCACCGTGTTGACGGCAATACGGCCGCCTTCATCCGGGCTGCGCATAGCATCAAAGGCAGTTCCAGCAACGTTGGGGCCTGTGAAGTACGCGAGATTGCCCAACTGATCGAACACGACACGCGCCAACTGGGCACTCCTGTTTCGGAGTCGCAGATCGCGGCACTAGAGGCCGCATTTGCACGGGCTAAAACGGTTATCCTTCCCTTGTTGGGGTGAGCCCCGTTTGACGGGAATTCCGGACTGAACAGGGGCCACGTTAACGGGATCCCGACGCATGAGCACCGGGATCCGTTAGACGCTTTGTGAAACGCGAATCTGTTTTAGAAGCTGTAGCGGGCACCCAGCGAGAACAGCCACGGATCGAGCTGGAGCTCGGTCAGGGGCGCACCGCCGGTTAGTACATCGGTGCGGATCATGACGCGTTTGACGTCGGCGTTGAGCGTCCAGCGGTCGTTGACCTTGTAATCGGCGCCGATTTGGCCGGCCGGGCCGAAGCTGTAATCCTCGAGTTTGATGGCACCGTTGTTGAGGTTGTCGTCGAAAATGATCGTGAAGTTAACACCGGCGGCGACGTAGACGCTGAGTTTGTCGGCGGGGTTGAAGGTGTACTTGGCGAGCAGGGTGGGGGGCAGGTGAGAGAAGGTGCCGATCTTGTTGCCGCCGAGTTTGACGGTGTGCTCTTGTGGGACCGTGAGAACGAGTTCGGCCGACCAGTGCGCGTTGAAGGCGTAGTTAATGTCGAATTCGGGCAGAACGATGTCTTCCACATCGATGTCCAAGTCGGACTTATCGACGGTTTTCATGTAGGTGGCGGCCAAACGGACCGACCACGGACTGGTGGCGGTCTTCGCGGAAGTGACCGGAGTGACGGCCGGGGCGCTTTGGCAGAAGCCAGTGAGTGAAGCACCGACTGACAGAAGTGCGGCAAAGGTAGAAGTGCGGAGGATTTGCATGTGGGCAGGGTTGCGATGAGCGCACCGAATTGATGCGGTAAGCCTACCTTAACCCGCCTGCGCCGTTTTCGACTGCGCAGGACTTGGTCTAAACAGCGCAGGTTTTGAGGATCGTTTACGGGCCCGCCGACATTGGCCCTGACGCCCTGATTTATACCAATTTGTTTTCAAGGGGAGCTGAAATGTCCGGGGCGGCCCACCTTCGTGCGCCCACCATAGGGGGAACTTAACATATGAAACGAAATATTCGAAGGAAGTGACCACATCGGTAGCCAAGACCAAGGCGGGAGCCGAGTCCGGCAGCGGGCGGCGGCCTATGGAAGGCTCAGGGGCGCAATATCCGTGGAGCGCATCTGATCCTATTCTGAGCGCTTGCCCGTTCGTGCCAAGGACGGCAGACCTGTCCTTTTAATGCCGTGGATCGCCGCTAGTTTATTGTCTGCCTTGTTCCTGGGGTTCTACGACCTCAGCACCAAGCATGCGGTGCGCGACAACGCCGTGTTGCCTGTGCTGTTTTTGGCCAATGTGTGCAGTTCGCTGGTTTGGCTCACGCTGCTCGCGCTCGATGCGTCTGCTTTTGCCGGTCTGCCCGCCGTATTGAAGGTCGATCCCCTTACAGGCACCCAGCACCTGCTGCTGTTCTTTAAGTCACTCCTCGTGGCTGCGTCTTGGCTATGCAGTTACTTTGCACTCAAACACTTGCCCTTGTCATTGGCCGCCCCAGTGCGCGCAACCGGTCCAATGTGGACGCTGTTTGGTGCCTTGCTTGTTTTGGGGGAACGACTGACGTGGTTGGAATTGCTCGGAGTGGTCATCACGGTGGGATCCTTTATCAGTCTCTCCGTGGTAGGGGCGAAGGAAGGGATTCATTTCCACAAAAATCGATGGTTCGCATGGCTGCTCGGCGGGACCTTGCTGGGCGCATGTAGCGGCCTTTACGACAAGTTTCTCATGGGGCACGAAGGTTTTCGCGCCTCCACCGTGCAATGCTGGTTTTCGATCTATCTGGCGGTTATTTTCCTGCCACTTGCGGTGGGCTGGAAACTGCGCTGGTGGCCTCGCCACGTTTTCCATTGGCGTTGGAGCATCGTTGGTATTTCGGCCGGGCTATTGGTCGCTGACTTCCTTTACTTTGACGCTTTGCGCAACCCTGAAGCGCTCGTCTCGCTTGTCTCTAGCCTACGGCGGGGTAGTACGCTGGTGGCGTTCGCCGGTAGCCTCTGGCTATTTCACGAGGGCAACGGTCGCCAAAAATTACCCGCCGTACTTGGGATTGTCGCTGGAATCGTGCTCACCGTGTTGGGGTAAGCGGCTTTCTCTTGGGAATGTTAAGCATGACTGATAGCATTTCGCCTTCAAAGAAATACAAACCAACCGGTTTAACCACAATGCCTGTAAGGCTTGTTAACGACAAAACCAATACGAGAACGGGAATTCACCAAGCTGGTTAACCGCAAAAGGCGCAAAATTACGCAAAATCGCCCCGCACGAATTTCCATGCCCCGTTTTTGGGCGTTTTTTGTGGTTTAAAATGCCGAATTCGAAAGGTCCGACTTCAACTGCCGAGACCGCCACTAAACCCTGGTTCAGTATGAAACGAAGGAGGTCATCCCCTGATTCCACGCAACTCATTCACT
>JBILJE010000296.1:0-3849 GCA_044377395.1 Rariglobus sp.
CCTGGGCTGGGCCCAACCGAAGACCGCCGCGGCGGTCTCGGCCCCCTTTATATTCGTCAACTCCGCCGCAGCGCTTTTGGGCCAGCCTCTGGCTTCTTCGCTAGGCCAATTGCCGACGGCTTGGCCCTGGCTGATGCTCGGAGTCGTCGCGGGGGGTTGGCTTGGCGCGCAGTGGGGCAGCGTTAAAGCCCGTGCCGCTCAACTGCGCCCAGCACTCGCTGCGGTGCTGGTCCTCGCCTGCGTCAAACTCGCCATCGGCTGACACGCCTGAGCCAGCCCAAATCCAAGCCAGCCTAACTTTTGGCGGCTTTTTTCTGAAACACACTCAGCGAGGTTTCGCGCAGGTAGGCCATCCACTGCTGGTCCATGCGCAGCAGCGAATCATGCATCGGGCAGGGATCCCCATGGCCGCACCAATTAGGCCCAAACGGACACATGATCTGCGCATCGCTACGCTCAAACTCCTCAACGATATCCAACAGCGAAATCTTCTCCGGCGCCCGCTTGAGCCAGTAACCGCCGCCCGGCCCGCGCGTGCCGTCGACCAACCCGAGCGAGGACACGATTGTGAGCACCTTGGCCACCACCGGCTGGGGCAAGCCGCGGCGCTCGGCGATTTCCTGCGAGCTTAGCTTGGTTTTGCCACCGTCGTAGACCTCGGCGAGCAAGCTCATCGCGGCAATGGCAGTCTGCGCAGTTTTACCAAAACGAATCATAAAGTAGGTATCGTTAAACCATTCGTGACCATTGCGGCGAGTCGATTACCGCCCCCGCGACACCATCGATGGAAAATCAGTCCGAGGCCGCCCAGCTTTCAGGATGCCTACGCCGAAGGAATGGCACGTGTTCCAAGTGCTGCTGACACATCCGCAGCCCATTTTTCCTAAACGGCATTTTCCGGATGCGGCTGGCGCAGAATCGGCAGGGCGATTTTGAGCATCACGGTGAGAATCAACAGACCCCAGGCCCAGATTCCGGCCATGACCTGCCACTCCACCAAGCTGGGGAAATACTCCACAATCTCGTGCAGCGTGGAGGGGATGAAGGCGGGCACGATCAGACCCATGCCCTTCTCAATCCAGATGCCGACAAACGCCAATACACAGGCCACCGTCAGCCACACGGGGTGACCGACCACACCGGGACGCAGGAACATCACCGCGGCAGCCAGCCCCATGGCTACAGCACTCCAAATCCACGGAACCAAGGCGTTCGCCCCGTGCAGGCCGAAAAACAAATAGTGCACCGAGGCGGTGTGCGCCCCGCCTGAATACAGGTCGGTGAACAGCTCCGAGGCCACCATCAGCAGGTTAATCAACAGAGTAACGCGCACGATGTTGACCAACACCTGCACCGGTCGCTCCGTCAGCCGCATGCCGCCGAAGCGCCGCAGCGCAAACAGTAGCACGATGATAAAGGCCGGCCCAGCGATGAACGCCGTCACCAAAAATCGCGGCGCCAGCAGCGCGGTATTCCACAGCGGTCGCCCGCCCAATCCGGAATAGAGGAAGGCGGTTACGGTGTGAATCGAGATGGCCCAAAAAATCGAGAGGTAGACAAACGGGACATACCACCTGGGGTTGGGCCGCTCGCCGCGGAAGCGCATATAAAGCAGGTAGCCGCAAATGTGCAGGTTGAGCCCGAGGTAGCCGTTGAGCACCAGCACGTCCCAAGTGAGCATCGACACCGGAAAATTAAACCGGCCGACGACGGGAAACATGTGCCAAAACCGCTCCGGGCGGCCCATGTCCACGACGACAAAACAGATGCTCATCACGATCGCGGCCACAGCGAGCAATTCGCCCACAATGGTGAGGTCGTGCATCTCGTGGTCATGATAAAGGTAGGCAGGAATGACCATCATCACGCCGCCCGCCGCCAGCCCGACCATGAAGGTGAAGTTGGCGATATACAGGCCCCAGGAAACGTGGTCGCTCAGGCCGGTGACGACCAAGCCGTCGCGTACCTGCACCGCCCAGGCGTGCAGGCCGGTCAGGGCGAACGCCGTGAGCAGGATCATCCACGCGTAGAACCAGGCCGAGCCATCGGTGGCGTCGCAGACCACTTTCCAGAGGAAGCGGCGGTAGCTGGTGGCGTGAAACGCGAGGGTGTGGGGGCAGTGCGCAGGCACGACAGTGGGCGCGCTCGGAGCGAGTGCGGCTGCCTGCGTTTCGGGGCCGGAGGAGGGATTAGACATCGAAGAAGTAAAAAAAACTGGGTTGGGTGCCGACGTCCTCCTTGAGGACAAAGACACGTTTATTTTTGAGCACCCAGCGGATCTCGGAATCGGGATCAAGCAGGTTGCCAAACACCCGCGCGCCGGTCGGGCAGGCTTCGAGACAGGCCGGCAGTTTACCCTGGCGGGAACGGTGCAGGCAGAAGGTGCATTTCTCCATCACGCCCTGGGGCCGCAGGCGGTTGGACAGGTAGCCTTGGTCGGGGTTGATCTCGGCTGCGGGCACCTCGGGCTTTTTCCAGTTGAAGCGCCGCGCATGGTAGGGACAGGCCGCCTCGCAATAACGGCAGCCGATGCACCAATTGTAATCCACCACCACGATGCCGTCGGCCTCTTTCCACGTCGCCTCGACTGGGCAAACCGATACGCAGGGCGGCTTGTCGCACTGCTGACACTGCACGGGCATGTAGAACTTCTCCGCATCGGGAACGGCGTGGTCGTAGTTGACCCGGCCCTTGGCCAGATCGAGCGAACCCTTCTGCATCTCCAGCACGCGAATGTAACTGTTGCCCGAGGCCCGGTCGTGGTTGTTTTCGACGTGGCAGGCCTTGGCGCAGCGGCGGCAACCCACGCAGACCGACAGGTTGAGTGCGTAACCGAATTTCACGCCGGGCTGCGGGCGGTAGTCGGCGATGTGCACGTCGACGCCAGTCGCCTCCTTGGTCTCCTTTTCCATGCGCGCCATGACCACGCCGAGATCGAAGGGCGACAGCTCCTTGTAGTGTTTTTGCAGATAATCGTCGATCGTGAGGTCGTCAGTCCACTGCGTGAGCGGAGCGATCGCCTGGGCAAAGGCCGCCGCGCCGAGGGTCGCGCCGATGGCTTTGAGGGCGGTGCGCCGGTTCATGCCGAAACCGCCCCCGCTGCTGCCGCCACAACCGCAGGCTTCGGAATTGCCACTGCAGCGATGTTCGGAGTCGGCGTTGGCGTCGGAGGAGGGATCAGTGGGCGAGGAGTTACTCATGGGGGCGGTCCTAGTTTGAATGGGGAGCGTGCGGGGCCGGGTGCGACTGGGCGTCGCGGGCTTTTTGCTGAAGCGCACCGTCGTCTTTGGGGGCAAAAACCGGAGTCCATTGCGGGTATTTGGGCGCGTGCGGATCGTGGCAGTCCGTGCAGGTGTTGCGGGTGCGCGCGCCCTTGGTTTTGTCCCAGTAACCGGCCATGCCACCATGCGCGCCATTAAGGTAATCGCGGGCCTGCGGACCGTGGCACTGTTGGCAAAGTTTTTGCGCGTCTGCGAATGCGAGCTTGCGGCCGTCGGCGAGCCGCAGCGCGTCGTAATCCTGGCTGTGGTGGCAACTCAGGCAGCTCTGCCAGCCGTGTGCGTAAACCAGTCCCTGGTGAAACTCCGCCGGCACCGCCCCAACCGTGCCGGCACCCAGGTTGGGCGTTTTGGACGTGTGACAGGTCATGCAGGCCACCCCGACCGCCTGGCCGTGGTGATCGCCCGCTCCACTGACGGCCACTTTCGGCTGATAACCCGCAGGCCGGTGCGACGGCACGGACGCAGGCGCAACGGTCGCGCTCGACGAGGGCGCTGGGTGAGCTGCGCCCATGATTTGAGATTTCAAATTTGAGATTTCAGTTTCGACGCCACCAGCGGCTGCGGACGG
>JBILJE010000297.1:0-3842 GCA_044377395.1 Rariglobus sp.
TGAGTCTGGCCTCGTGAAGAATGTTTCGGTGCAACACCTCCACGCCAGGATTGTACGCATTGTCCAAATCCCGCCAAAAACGCGCGGTCGGCGTGACCGACCAGAAGGCGGTTTTAGTGGCCATGCCACCACCCGAAGGTTCGGACCCGGGCTTCCGGTCACTGTATTCGGGTTTGAGGATAAATCTGGCCGCATCCGGCGTCAGCGGCCACCCAGTCAATTGCTTATCGAGAAGCTTATTCCTGTAGGGCTCGTAGCTGTAAACGGGGGGAGCAGAAGGGATATTTGGCAGGGGGCGGGAACCATCCAAATAACCGGTTATCAGTGGCTTGAGTCGGTCCGCATATTTCTGGTATCCTTCTTCGGTCAAATGCAACAAATCGGTGAGAAAAAAGGAAGTATTGAGCGCCTTTTCGGGCTTCGGATCGGCGGAGTTGAGAAAATCGTTCCACATATCCAAGACCGTGATGCCACGGCCGGGAGCATCTAGTTTGAGTGCATCGATCCCCTGGTTGAGCAGCTTGGTGTTTTGGTAAAGGACGTCAGACGGAACGCTAGTCGGCAAAACCTTCACGACGACGATCTGCGCCTGCGGCGCTCGGGAGCGGATGTTCCTGACACAGAGATCGATGCCTTCCACAATCGAGTTTAGCGGCACTTTGTAGCCCGTAACCAATTTCGTGTTGTTGGTGCCGATCGCCAGCACCACGACTTTGGGCCGGATCCCGTCGAGGGTGCCGTGGTCGAGTCTCCACAGGACGTGCTCCACCCGATCGCCACTGACACCCATGTTGATGGCGCTGTAGGTAGGAAACGCGTTTTTCCAAGCGGTACGAAAATCGCCTCTCGTTACGACTTTGGTGATCGGGTTGGTCGTTGTCTGGCCTACTAAAATCCCGAGTTCCTCATGTGATCGGGTCCCACCCCACTGGTGGGTAATACTGTCACCCAACAGAACGATGTCCGTGTTGTATTGAGGTGTGGCGGCGAGGGGGCAGAGGGCGGCAAACGCGATACCAAGTCCGGCCAGAATTCGAGTGCGGAAAGGTCGACTTGAATACCACAAGACGGATAAAAGTCGGGCGACGAGTTGCCGAGGGGCGTTTATCTGAAAAAGCGAGCGGGTGAACGTGAAAGGGCGCGAAGCGTTGGCTGACATAAAGTGCGTAGTGGTCTAGCCTAGCTTGGATTCAAGCCATAAACACAATCGATTGGATTATTTGTCTATTTTGCGCCCCTTGGTAACGCTAGTGGGCAGTAACATGCAAAGTGTCGGATGCAGAACCGGAATTTTAACGCAAAGTTCGCCAAGACCGCAAAGGACCGATCCTAGGCCCGACTTCTTAGCGTTAAAATCCCGCATCAGTCAGACGCCCGTCCACGTTCAGCTACTATCCGACACTTTAAATGTTACTACCTACTAGGTTCAGTCCTGCTGCAACACGTGCCGGCCTCCCTAGTATTTCGTTCCGTTGAAACGGATCCATATGATTTCGCGTTCAAAGAAATACAAACGAACCGTTTTAACCACAATGCCTGTAAGGCTTGTTAACGACAAAACCATACCAGAACAGGAACTCACCAAGCTGGTTAACCGCAAAAGGCGCAAAATTACGCAAAATCGCCCCGCACGAATTTCCATGCCCCGTTTTTGTGCGTTTTTTGTGGTTAAAAATGCCGAATTCAAAAGTCCGACTTCAACTGCCGGGACCGCCACTAAACCCTGGTTCAGTATGAAACGAAGGAGGTCATCCCCTGATTCCACGCAACTCATACCATTTCGAATTCATACGTATAAAAACTTGGCTACGGTTCAGGCTCACCGCATCAGCAACCAAGCAGCCAAACTTCAAACAACGGAATTTTTAACCGCTAATGAACGTTAAGATACGCTAATCCATAAGCAATAAGTCCAAGGCTGTTATTAGCGGCTATTAGCGTTCATTAGCGGTTAAAACGGTTCGTTTGTATTTCTTTGATAGCGAAATGGCATCAAACGATATGCCTACTTCGCGTCTGTAGCGCCAATTGCCTGTGCAACAACTATTCGCAAAACTGCCACCACTTCGCCCCCCCCCAAAGCAATACAAGCGTTTGGCTTTAATATTTGACAAGGCGCTAGCCCGAACCGTTGATTGTTTCTTCAGGACGAACTCATTAGCCCCAATGTGTGCCAGCTCTAATATAACCTACGTCCAGAGAAATGCTTAAACCCTATTTGTCACGCTGCCCCCAAGGGTGTCAATTTTCGCTAGTCAGTGAGCGTGCATGCTTATCTAACTAAGGACGGCGTTCCACCCCACACGCTATAAAACACGCAGCGCTCAGTTTTACGTCATCCGCTTGACCCCATCCCTGCTAAGCTCGCGTGCTAAAAAAATAATCTAACCCATTTTCGCCAGCTACCCGCTTTCCATGATTACCCTGCCACACCCCATGCGTTGGTGCCGATTTCTAGTTCTAACTCTCCTAACATCCGGATTAACCCAGGGTGCCACGATCGACAGCGGCACATCCTCCGCCTTCGTATCAACCCTCCGCTTTGATGCGGCACACACGTCTGAGTGGACTGCCACGGGCACCGTCACTCTCGACCGTGAAGCGCGAGAGATGGGCGGCTATCGTGACCAGCAAGCTGGGCTAACCCTTCAAGGTGTAGGCGCCTCCGTCACGGTCACCGTGCCGACGCCTGAGGCGAAGGACGCACCTCTGCTGCTCGAGATCCAGGAACTCCACCAGCGTCGCCCCAGCGCCTTCGGCTACTGGGTGATCGCAGGCGACCAGCGGGTATACTTCCGCAGTTACGAAGAGCGTGGAGTAGGACCGAATCATTATTGGGTGCAGGTCCCACGCGAAGCCTACGCGGGGCGTGACCGAGTGACGATTACCTTTCAGAGTGCCGGGTCTGCGCCTTTTACCCTCGGCACACTCTGGGTGTATCATGATTTTTTCCGCCGCGTGGCCGTGCCCGAGCAGGTTTATCGTCCGATGGGACTGCTCGGCATGGAGCTGGCCAACATCAAACCCAAGCCCAGCTTCACCTCCTTCGCGCCGATCGGCCGTTTGAGCATCGTCCAATACGGTGCCGCGTCAGTTGAACTCGGGCGCAAGCGGTTCCTCGACAGTATGCGCACAGGCGCCACCGCCAATGAACTGGTGCAGTGGATGCCCAACGGGACCGCTTGGGGCGGAAAACCCAACGGCCCGGACGGCCGCGGCGGCTACTTCAGCGACCCCCGCTATACCTCCCTCGGCTTTAACCCCGAAACTGGGCGCTACGTCACGTCTTGGCCCAATATGTGGGGAAACTCCGCGTCACCGAGCCTCCACGATCCGTGGGTAAATCAGTTCCTCGAGACCCGCTTCCAACGCCTTTTCGACGGCCTCACCCCGGAAATAGATTTCCTTACGGCGCGCGGCCAGCGTCCACACCTTGGCGTGATCCGGGAATGGGGCTTGTCCAGTTGCGAGTTGTCTCCGTCGAGCCTGGAACAAGCGGCGAAGGCCGGCGTAAACCTCGACCCCAAGAGCGGCCTGGATACGAAAGCGCGAAGCTGGATGTTCCGCGAAGGTGTGCGACTTTGGCAGGATTATGCTGAGAGCACCCACAAAGCACTCTCGCGGGCCAGCGTGAGCGTCGACAGCGGGGCGGTTACACTTCCTGACAGGCAAATCTTGGATGAAATCTATTCCCAGCCCGATTTCCTGAGCGACTGGCCCGTGGGCGCGGAGCTGTGGAGCATCGGCGAGCAAGGTATGGTGCCCGGCTTCTGGAGCAGCGGCGAACTCGGTCAAGGCAAGGAATACCGCGAGCTTGCGATGTACGATTACCTACGCGCACG
>JBILJE010000063.1:0-13000 GCA_044377395.1 Rariglobus sp.
TTGGCCCCAGTAAGAATGAATCCAAGGGGGTAGCCCAGCGCGTCGCAGGCCATGTGAATTTTCGTCGAAATGCTGGAGCGGGACCGAGCCATCGCTTGGGCGATTTGGCCGCCGGCGGGGTTGGATCCGTGTGAGTGCACACGCATGGCCGTGCTATCGATCATAATGCTATCGTCCTCCTTGTGTGCACTCAGACCGGAGAGAATCGCATCCCAGAGCCCCGATGTGGTCCAAGCGCGAAACCTCCCGTAGTTTGTCTTCCATGGCCCAAAGTCCGCCGGCAAGTCGCGCCAAGGCGCACCGGTACGACAAATCCACAAAATCGCTTCGATTCGCAGGCGCATGTCCTCACATGTCCGGCCACGACGATGCGCCCCAGTCAGGCTATCACGATGGGCCTTAATTTTTTAAGCGCATCCCAGTTGCTGTCAGCCAGGACGAGCCTCGATGTTTTATTCACGGCACACATATAATTTATTAAATAATTAACAGTCAACTAAATATGTCATTTTAAGGTGATTTATTTTGGCGGATTTATTTCCGAGACACGCCCTAGGTGAACTTGTGAAAAAATAAATGAGCATTGACGCACGCTGCCATGGGCTGGCACGAGTTTTGCAAAATTTTTCAGTCTCTACCACTTTCTGTTTATTCCACCGCCCATGAACTTACCTCCATTCCTGCTCAATTTCAGCCTCTTGGTTGGGGCCTGCTCACTCGCCGCGATCGCCTCGGCGCAGGATCAAACGGTGAACGGCAACTTGTTCGTTAACTCCGCCTTGGATGTGAATGGCAACACCGCCAGCTTCGGTGTGAACGGGCTCAATCCTGGCTACACCCAGATCTACACCAACGGCACCCCGGCCACCGTCGATTTTAGCGCCACCGCTCCCGGCGTTAACTGGATTTGGAGCCAGGCGACCAACCAGCCCCAGCTCAAACTCGGCAGCACCAACACCCTCAGCCTCTTCGCCCCCGGCTCAGCGCTGCCTGCGATCACCCTCAACCCCGCCGGCACCTCGACCTTCTCTCAAGGCCTAACTGTTACCGGCACCCTCACCGCCAGCGGGGGCCTCGCTTCGCCCAACGGCATCGTCACCGGTGGTGCCACCGGCCTTTCCCTGCAAGCCGGCGGCACCGGCAACCAAAACATCACCCTCGTGCCCACCGGCACCGGCGTGACCACCACCGCTTCGCGGGTTACCGTCACCAACGCCACCGCGAGCACCAGCACCACCACCGGTGCCCTCGTTGTGACGGGTGGCGTGGGCGTCAACGGTACCCTCTCGGCGGGCAACGTGGCCACCGGCGGCACGGTCAGTGGCACCACGGTCAGTGCCGGCACGCTCAGGGTCACGAATATCGCCTCCTCCTTGACCAATCTCGGCCTCGGCGTTTCCAGTAATGCTGATTTCGGCGCCATCAATGCCGGCGATCCAGCTCTTCTGCGCCTCACTCCCGTGGCCCGGCTTACGCACGTCGCCACCGGCCCCTTCCTTTCCGCCCCGCAGGTAGTCACCGTCTCAGGCAATTTTGCCTACGTCGGCAGCAGCAGCAGTACGTCCCTCCAAATCATCGACATCACCAACCCCCTCGCTCCCTTAAGGCGCGGCGCCCTGGTGGGCAACGGCTCGGCCGGGGCCGCCAATCTGTCCTATCCGCGTGGTATCGCCATCTCCGGCAACTTCGCCTACGTCACCAGCCAGACCAACAACGCCCTCCAAGTCGTTAACATCACCAACCCTGCCGCCCCCATCGCCGCCGGATCCCTCATCAACGGTGCCGGGGGCGCGCTGCTCAGCGCTCCCTACGGCATCGCCACCTCCGGCTCCTACGCTTACATCGCCAGCTCGGGCAGCAATGCCCTGCAAATCGTCAACATCACCAACCCCGCCGCCCCCATGGCCGCCGGCAAACTCGTCGATGCCACCGCCCTGCTCGGAGCCCGCGCCGTGGCTGTATCCGGCAACTACGCCTACGTGGTCAGCACTACCGGCAACCGTTTCGCGGTGGTCAACATCAGCAACCCCGCTGCCCCCTCACTGGTTACCAGCCTTGCCCACAATGCCGCCGGACCGCTTCTGGCCGGAGCCACCGCGATCTTCCTTTCCGGCAATCACGCCTATGTGACCAGTGCGACCAGTAACGCCCTGCAGATTATTGACATCAGCAACCCCGCCCTGCCCGTGGCCAGAGGCTCCTTGGTGTCCGGCACGGCCGGAGCCCAGCTCCTTTCACCCACTGCGGTAAGCGTAGTCGGCACCCTGGCCTACGTCACCGCCGGCGGCACCACCAAGGGCGTGCAGATCATCGATGTCAGCAATCCCTTGGCTCCGACCCCCAAGGGCCAGTTGCTCGATACCATTGGCGGGGCCGCGCTCAATGGCCCCACCGGCATCGCCATCTCCGGCAACTACGCCTACGTGACCAGTGCGGGCAGCAACAACGCCCTGCAAGTGCTCAGCGTGACGCCCGGTGGCGGCTTCCAAGTAAAAGGCTCCACCGTGCTGACGACCAACAGCGCCAACGACGTCCTGCTCGGCTCCGGCCTGCCCACCGGCAAAGTGGCGATCGGCACCACCAATGCCACCTCGCGCCTGACCGTGGCCGGCACCGACACCTCGGCGGCCAACTCGGTCGTTAATTTCACCGACTCGACCAACAAGTCCCTGCTGTTCGTTCGTAACGACGGCAATGTGGGAATCGGGACGAACGCTCCCACCGCTAAGCTGGATGTCGCAGGGGCGATCAAATCCACAGGGGGCTATGTTTTCCAAGGTCCACAAACATTGACCGATCCCAATCTTGTGCCAATGCAGTTCCTTAATTATTACGGCCTGCAATCCTTGGCGGTTAAGTTTGATGGCTCAAATTTAGCGGACGTTTTATTGTCATTTAAGGATTCTGGTTCTGAGGTTAATAACTGGTCGCTGGGCCGGTGGGGTGCGCGTTTGGATATGAATACCGCGACTTTTAATATTCTGGCTCAGCCTGGTGCGACATCGGATTTATTCAGGGTAAGCACCTTAGGGGCGGCGATCCCGTTTTTGAAGATTACCCCAGCCGGCAATGTCGGTATCGGCACCACCACCCCCACCGCCAAGCTCGACGTCGAAGGCGACGCCAAGATCTCCGGCACCCTCACCGTTAAAACCGTCCTGCGCATCCCCCAATCCGGCGATCTCGATATGGGTATCTTCAATACGGGTACCAACCCTAATCCTCCCGCCAACTAAGGTTTAGCGGCTCATCCTTCAACGCAGATCTCGATGCTCACTTTGTGTAATCGGCTCCGGCTCGCCGCCGGTCTAGGGCTTGGCCTTGTAGTGGGTAGCCACACGCTACCTGCTGCACCTGAGGCAGATGTGGTGGTGAGCGCACAGACCTTTCCCTCGGGTTCATCTGCCCGCTCGGGGCTCGTCTCCCTCACCACCCTTGGCGATGTCGTCATTCCTTCGAATTCCCAAGTTGTCTTTAAGGCCGGCTCCGTGGTCACGCTTTCAGCGGGGTTTTCCGTTCAGGCAGGTGGCAGTTTTACCGCAGCGACGCAGGCCATTGATAGCGACGGCGATGGCATCCCGGATTTGTTGGAGATTGCGGCTGGACTTAATCCCGATGTCCCGAACTTGATTCCTGGAGTGACCGGAACCCGTGTGCCCGAGTGGTGGGCCCAGCGCGGTGTGCTCACCCCGGGTGCCACTGCGGATGATTTCGTAGCCGTTAACCAGGGGCAGGTTAAGAACATCGTTGCGCGCACCGTCGACGAGATGGAGGCCACTTTACCCGGTGGCGCTGGCGCGCACCTGCTCGCCTTGGTCCAATCCTGGTACACCCCGGGTCTTACAGGTGAGTATTTTACCACTATCGGTTTGGCGGGTTTACCCTCGCTGGTGCGCAACGAGGGCGTCGATTTTGATTGGGGCTCGGGCTCACCGGCTGCGGAGATTCCAAGCGATCAATTTTCAGCTCGGTGGTCGGGCGAACTCATCCCAGCTGTCAGTGGCGACTACCTGTTTGAAACCGTTTCCGACGATGGCGTGCGGCTGTGGATTAATGGCCAGCTCATCATTGACCAATGGAACGACCATGCCCCCACTGTACATCAATCTCTGCCAGTTGCCCTGATCGCGGGTCAGCGCTGTGCCGTGAAGTTGGAGTTTTATGACAATGGCGGGGGGGCGAGTATCAGTCTTAAATGGAAACCGCCGGGCGCCTCGACGTCCGCCGTTATTCCCGCCTCGGCCTTGCGCAGTGCAGGGGCCTCTGCGGCGAGCGACGACTACCGCGCGATCAATATCGGCCAGCTCAAGAATGTCGCCGCGCCCTTTTATGATCGGCTGATTGCCCTGGGTTACGCCAATCAATACCCGTGGCTATATAGTACAACTCCTGCCGATGACTACGCACTGGCCAATGCGGGCCAGGTCAAGGCGCTCTTCTCCCTCAACTCGTCGGGGTTGGTGGCGAACAGCAACGACAATGGTGTGCCTGATGTTTGGGAATATAAATACCTCGGTCACCTGATGGTAAACAAATCCTTTGATACTGATGGTGACGGAATTTCGGATTACACTGAGTTTTTGCTAAAAATCCATCCCAGCCAGGCCGCCCAAGTGTTTGATTCAAGCCTGCCTTCATCGACGAATAATCCGGCTCCCGTGGATGCCGTAAAATTGCAAGTTTTCACGCCTTAATATGATGCCTTTCGTTTTTAATCGGGCCGCCGCTTCTTCTCTGGTCATTGCCGGGGTGATGTCCGCCGTCCTGTCCTCTTCAAACCTCCTAGCAGAGCCACCGGTGATCGATGCCCCCAAGGCCGAACGCTCAGTCAACAAACGGGGAGACTTTAAACAAAAGCTGGAGGACTCCCGCGCCCTGCTCAAAGCCGGCAGGGAAGACGCCGTCGAGGCCAACCTTGCCAAAGACGCTCAAAGCCAGCCGCAGTCGCTCGATTGGCACCAGGAAATGGCCGCAAACCTCCTCCGCGTCGCCTTCTCCGCGCAGGAAGCCGGTGATACCGCCACTGCCAAAAAAGCCGCCCGTCGTGCGCTCGCGCACTATGTTA
This sequence comes from Rariglobus sp., assembly GCA_044377395.1. Classification (GTDB taxonomy): domain Bacteria; phylum Verrucomicrobiota; class Verrucomicrobiia; order Opitutales; family Opitutaceae; genus Rariglobus. The sequence goes on from JBILJE010000063.1 coordinate 5,066, forward strand.
AAGTTGAAACTCTGGCAAATGGCGATGCCGCGATTCTGGCCAACGTCGCCGAGCTGCGGGGTGTGATTGCCGAGCGTATACTCGGCTCCACCGAGGATGCTGTCCGCGAGTATAGAAAATCGCTCAAATTGAAGGACGATTCGCCTTCGGTGCGCGAAAAGATGCGCCAGGTAAAACCAGTGGCGAACAAGGAGTAGGACAATTTCAAGAAGTGATTTGTATGAAATCGTTGAACCGAGTTTTGGTGCTTTTAGCGGTTGTATTAAGTGCCGTTTTGCTGCCCGCCCAAGTGGCCGATGAGCCGATTTACGCTCCCGTTAAGTTTAAGGTCACGGCTTCGGTTACTACTTTTTATCTCAGCGAACGTGGTGGCCCTCGCTTCGGTTACAACAACGGCTCCGTAACCGCCACCTTGAATGGTGCCTCCGCTTCGGATTCCGGTCGGAAAGCGACCCTCAACACCCCCATTCAGACCAGTTTTTTAGAGGTGGGTAAGCCTTACTCCCTAGTCATCAGCACCGGCGCTACCTCCAATAAAACGGTTTATATCACGCCTTCGCCCGGTTATTTATTCACCGTCGACGGTACCGCCAAAAACTCCTTTTCGTTTTCAGGGGGGACGGGTGTTTACACCGTCCGCATCATTCCCGCCGAGTCGCAGGTTCCGCGCCCTGCCGGAACCGCCTCTTCGATCACCGGCGGCCAGATCAAGTGGAATGTTGCCCTTGGCTCCCTCCTTAACGGCGAATCCGCCGGTGCCCTCTCCATTGTCGGTGCCGCCATCGACGATTGGTCCCCCTTTTTTACCCCGACCACCCTTTATTACGATTCGTTGGCCAACGACGACGAAGTCCGCGTCCACCGTGAGGGCGGCAACATCCGCCAAGTCTCCACCAAGGAGGCGTTTGTCGATGTCGTGACGCTTAACGGTGCCTCTTACGAAATCCGCTTTTACTCCCCTGCGTCTGCGACCGGCACCAACTACCCTAAGCCCCTCACCGGCCGGCCCTTTGTCACCTACCGCATCAGCCAGGACAGCCTCACTAAACTGCGCCTCACCAAGGAAACCCGCACCGTCCTCAGCCCCACCGATACCACCGCCCCGATCGCCCGCAGCGAAACCACCACCATTGAGCGCACCGGCACCTCGCCCGCCTTTACCTGGACGGTCGCCGACTGGACCTTGACCGGCCAGACCGCTCTCTCCCGTGAAGTGCGTACCTGGACCGGCAATGCCTCCGGTGGACACGACGAAACCATCCAAATCCTCGATCCCTCCAACACCGTCGCCGCCCAGAGCTTCCGCTCCCATACGAAATACTTCTGGGGCGACACCCCCACTCAGGCGACCATCGGCACCACCGCCGCCGTTACCACCCACACCGTTTACAACACCGACCCCGCCAACCCCTCCAGTTTCGGTTTTACCCGCTCGGTTCAATCCACCGGCGGCGCGTGGTCGGCGTTGGATTACTTCCCCACCACCGACGACCTCAAGCTCGGCACCGTCAGCACCACCTACGGCCCCTACTTGAACAGCCCGGCCTCCATCAGCATGGTCGCCGGCACCGGTGTCGTCACTTCGATGACCTACGCCGCCGATCCCTTCGGCATGTTGCGCCGCCTGGCAACCTCCGAGTCCCGCATCAACGGCACCCTCGTCGCCAAAACCTCGGTCGCCTACGCCCAGTCCATCGTCAACGGTATGTACGTCGTCTCCGCGACCCGCCAGGACCAGTCCAATTCCGCCGGTTCCACCCTCACCTCGACGACCCTCACCTACCAAGAGGACACCGGCGATGCCTTTTTCCGCAACCAGGCCCACGCCATCATCAAACCCGACCGCTCCGCCCAAAGCTTTATCCGTCAACGCGGCACCTGGGACGGCACCACCTTCACCCCCGCCGCTACTCCCGGGACTCTCGCCCCGGCCTCCCGCCATGGCACGATTTCCGGTGTCGCCGACAACACCGCCGGTACCCAGCTTGTTTCCACCTACGGAACCTACGTCATCCAGCCACTCTACCTCGTCCCCAATAAGAGCACCCTCGACTTCGTCATCCGTAATAATTTCGCACTCACCGCCCGCACCGAGTCCTACGTCTGGGACGGCGCAGGCTGGAACCTCATCAGCTGGACCAACTTCACCTACAATAACAATAACCAGCTCACCAACCGCGTCACCAGCACCGGTGACACCTATGATGCCACCTACGTCGGCGAGCTTAAGCAATGGGAGCGCGACGGCACCGGCATCAAGGCCACCTACGGTTACGACAACGCCAGTCGTGTCATCACCGTCACCAAAGAAGGCGTCTCGCCCCAAGTCGACCTCGTCTCCGCCACCAGCTACGACGCCGCCAACCGTGTCCTGACCCAGTCGGCCTACGCCGCCACCGCGCCCACCGGCGAAAAACTCACCACCTCCCGCACCTACGACCTCGCCGGCCGTCCCGTCACCGAGACCGCTCCCGGCACCGGTGCGACCACCTACAGCTACGACCCGGTTAACCGCTCGCAGACCGTCACCACCCCCGATCTCGCCACCCGCACCCAAACCACCTACCTCGACGGCCAAGCCTACAGCACCACCGGCACCGGCACGGTTGCCCAATACATCACCTACGGCTTCGAAACCGACGGCCGCCGCTACTCCCAGATCAACCTCGCCACCGCCAATTCCGCCCGCTGGTCCAAGACCTGGACCGACTGGCTCGGCCGCAGCGACCGCAGCGAGCGCCCCGGCTTCACCGGCCAGGCCAACTTCGTTGAGCAAAACACCTATCACGCCACCACCGGCCAGCTCACCAAGACCGACCGCACCGGCACCGCCTCGACCCTCTACACCTACAACGCCCTCGGTCAGCCCGTCCTCTCCGGCCTCGATATCAACGCCAACGGCGTCCTCGACCTCGCCAGCGCCGATCGCATCACCGGCCAGGATAAGTTCTTCGCCAACGAAAACGGCGCGTGGTGGCTCGCTTCCCGCAGCTACACCTACCCGACCCTCAACAGCGCCACCGAAATCACCCTCGCTTCCACCCGCGAACGCCTGACCGGGTTTTCGGGCAACCTCCGCTCCGAGGCCCGCTCGACCGACGCCGAGGGCAACACCGCCATCGCCACCGTCTCCGTTGACCGCACGGCTCGCACCGTGACCAAGAGCACCCAGGCCCCCGGCCTGTCCGCCGCTCAGGTCGAGACTTCTATCAACGGCCTCGGCACCACGGCTGCCAGCCCCGATGGCATCACCGTCACCACCGGTTACGACCTGCTTCAACGTCCGGTCACCTCGACCAACATCCGCGCCGGGGTTACCCGCACGGTCACCACCGTTTACGAGGCTAACACCGCTCGCCCCAGCACGGTCACCGACCCCACCGGTACGATCACCGCCACCTATGGCTACGACACCATGGGGCGCAAAACCTCGGTCAAAAACGTCGACAATAACTACACCCGCACCGCCTACACCCTCCGTGGCGAGGTGTTGGCCCAGTGGGGCGAGGCCACATCCCCTGTTTCCTTCGGCTACAGTGATTTCGGCGAGCGGACCTCCCTCACCACCTACCGCACCGACACCGGCTGGACCGGCACCACCTGGCCCGCCGCCCCTGCCGCTGGCGACACCACCACCTACACCTTCGACGGCCCCTCCGGCCTGCTCATTAAAAAGACCGACGCCGCCTCCCGCTACGTCGAATACACCTACAACTCCCGGGGTCAGGTCCTGAATCGTTACTGGTCCCGCACCCTTGACGGCACCGTCAATACCTCCCGCGTCACCGCCACCTATGGCTACGATGCCTACACCGCCGAACCCACCGGCATCACCTACAACGACGGCACGCCCTCGGTCACGACCACCTACACCCGCTCAGCTCAGGTTTCCACGGTCTCCGACTTCACCGGTACCCGCAGTTTTACCTACGACTCCGCCAGCCCCTGGCGTTTGTCCACCGATACCCTGCCTGCTTTTTACCAAAACAGCGTCTTTACCCGCCTCTACGAAACCACCACCGACAACACCCTCGGCACCGTCAAGGGCCGTGCTCGCGGGTTTCAACTCGGCGCCAGCGCCAATTCCGCCTCGCTCCTCCAGCAAACCTACGCCTGGAACGCCCTCGGCCGCGTCGCCTCGGTCACGGCGGGGACCAACAACAACGCCAGCAGCCAGGTTTTTTCCTATAACTACCTCGCCGGCTCCCGCTTGATCGAATCGCTAGTCGCCACCGGCACTGCCTTCACCACCACCCGTAGTTACGACAACCAGCGCGACCTGCTCACCTCCATCAAGGGCCAGTACAGCACCGCCACCAAGAGCCAGTTCGACTACACCTTCGACGCCTTTGGTCGCCGCGCCACCGCAGCCCAGTCGGGCGAAGCGTTCAACGACTACGGTGCCGCCACCGTCCAGCGTTTTAATTACAACGACCGCGGCGAACTCACCGCCGCCACCGGCTACCTCGGCAGCGAAGCCGCCGCCAACAAGCTTCCGGGTCGCCAATTTGAGTTTGGCTACGACGCTGCAGGCAATCGCACTTCGGGTAACCACACCGGCGACTCCACCAAAGCCGACACGTTTGTTCCGAACCAGCTCAACCAGCTGACCTCGCGCCAAAATAAAGCCCTCTCCGTCTCCGGAACCGCCGCCGCCGATGCCACCGTGGTGGCCGACGACCAAGCCACCGTCCGCAAGGGTGGTTTCTGGCAACTCGAACTCCTGCAGCCCGAAACCGCACAAGCGCTGGCCCGCTCGTTTGTGATCATCGCCGCTAAATCAGGCTCGGGCAACGGGAGCGCCGACTTGGCTCAGATCGACCGCCGCTGGTTGTTCCAACCCGGCTACACCGAAACCCTCGACTACGACACCGACGGCAACCTGACGTCCGACGCCAAGTGGACGTATTCGTGGGACGCCGAAAACCGCCTCACCGCGATGGAGGCCAAACCCTGGACTGCACTGGCCGGCGCTCCTGCGCGCCAGCGCCTGGAATTCCGTTACGATTCCACCGGTCGCCGCGTGCAAAAACGCGCCCTCACCGAAATCCCCACCACCCCCGGCACCTGGAACCTGGCCACAGAAACCCGCTTCCTCTACGACGGCTGGAACCTCATCGCCGAGTTCGAAGCTACTAGCTCCCAGCTCCCCGCTCTCAGCTTGAAGCGCAGCTTCGCCTGGGGCCTCGACCTGACCGGCAGCTTCACCGCCGCCGGCGGCATCGGTGCCCTGCTGCAAATCACCGACGCCACTACTGGCACGCGCTACCTGCCGACCTATGACGGCAACGGAAACGTCGCCACCCTGGTCAACGCGACCACCGGCGGCCTCGGTGCCAGCTATGAATACAACGCCTTTGGCGAACCCCTGCGGGCCAACGGCGCGTATGCTAAAACCAACCCGATTCGGTTTAGTACTAAATACACCGACAACGAAACCGGCTTAATTTATTACGGCAAACGCTACTACGACGCCCGCAACGGCCGTTTTATCAACCGCGACCCGATTGAAGAACGCGGCGGTATGAATTTGTATGGGTTCTGCGGTAACGACGGCGTGAACCAGTGGGATTATTTAGGGAATTTTAGCCTTAAAAAACTCTTTAAGAGTAAAGTGTTTCAAATCGCTGCGGTTGTGGCTCTGTCGGCCTTAACCTATGGTGCTATGTCAACGGTAGCGGCTAGTATGGTCGGTAGTGGCGGTTTAGGGCTAACGGGGGTATCGGCATCTATAGCCGCAGGTGCTATTCAAGGTGCTGCGGCCGGTTTTGTTGGAGGGGTAGCTGGAGCCGCAATGAGTGGAGCTTCATTGGGGCAATCGTTAACCGCAGGAGCGTGGGGGGCCTTGAGCGGAGCCGTAGCGGGCGGTATCGGTGGAGCTTTTGGTAAAGTCGGAAACTTTAACGTGGGTATGGAACTGGGGCGGGCGGCGACGCATGGGGTAACCCAAGGAGGAATTTCGAGTCTCCGTGGTGGTGATTTCGGTGCTGGAGCCGCCGCAGGCTTTTTCAGTTCCTTTGCGGGTTCGGGGCTTCAGGCGGCGGGGGCGCCATGGCAGGTCGGCATGCCTGCCAGTGGACTTATTGGCGGCGTAAGCTCTCGCATAGGTGGCGGCAATTTTGAGGACGGCTTTATGTCAGGTTTTGCTGTTGGAGCTTATAACCATTGGGGGCATGATATTTCTACTGCAGCAAAACGTGGTTGGTCTGTAATGAAGGACACTTATAAAAAAATTGCCTCGGGTGGCTATGAATTCAATATCAGTAGAACCGATCCAACTTTCTCATTTGGTTTGTTTGGCGTTAATGCCGAGATTGAATCGAAGCTGGTGTTTGATTATAATCGAATGATTGAAAAGGGTGGGGTTCATTACAATTGTAATGTGTATAATGAAGCTACTATGGTTAAGTTGTCTTATGGAGTTGGTGCGTTAAATTTATATAATTCGAGTGGTTACTATATTAATGGCGATAGTTATTATGGGGGGGCGCGGTACAGTAATAGTATCACAGTTAATCGTTCGTTCCTTACTGGGGGTGAAATTGGCGTTTCGAGAGGAAGTGCCAGTTCTTCACTAAATTTAAATTCAGATGGTTTAAGTGTGGACGTTTTAAAGTTATCTACGATCTGGGGTGGTTTTAAGGTTACTGCTGATCCCAAAAGCGATTAATTATGAATATCGTTAGATATGTTTTATTGATTCCTGTATCGCTCATTTCGCTTATCTGTGTTACGCTTGTGCTAGGGCAGATACTACCCACTGAATTTATTTTGGGTTATAGCTTCAGTGAATCCATTAAGGGGATTGCGATTTTATTTCTTGGCCGTTTTTTGCCAGTGATTGCCTTTGTCTTTACTGGTTTTTATTTATCCCCTAAACGAACTTATGCGGTTTTATCAATATTGGCGACTAAGCAGAAGGGGTCAGGCCGTTACATGGATACATAATGAAAACGAAAGAGTTTAACTTTGAGGGAGAGAGGGGTCAGGCCGCTGTTTGTTGATGAAGTTTAAAGCTAGAAGTGAACAGGCAGTAAAATGAGCAGAAAAGTGAGGTAGGTGAAGGGAGTGGTGAGGGTAGGGAATCAATTTTTTAATATGAAAACAAAAATCCAAACAATATTCACCGTCCTGGCACTAGTCGGGACGATCAACGCGCAATCGATCAACGTGACGCCTACTGGCGTCGGCATCGGCACGGCCACGCCCACGCAAAAGCTGGATGTTGCCGGTAATATTAATGCCGCCGGTAATATAGTCGCCGCCGGCGACATTACAGCAGGAGGTAAACTGACAAGCACCGGCGACATTACTACTGCCGGTAAAATAACGACCTCCGGCAACGTCGGCATTGGCACAGTGACGCCAGGCATGAAGCTTGAAGTTGCCAATAATGGGGCTAAGCCTAAGGGGTCAGGCCGTGCTTTGTTGTTTAGGGGTAATGCCGAAGGGGATAAGCCAGAAGGGGTCAGGGGTAAGCCGAAGGGGTCAGGGCGAGTTTTGTTGATTGAGTGAAAAGGGCAGATAATTAATTTTAAATCACGAGTGTCCGGCAGTAAGTTGCTTCATGCCAATAATTTAAAATCAGGTTCTGGTGCAGCCATTGAATCAAAAACGGTCATGTCTTTCATAAACAATTCATTGATAGTGACTTTCTCAAATGGCGTCACGCTTACAACCTGAAGAATTTCGTGCAAACTCGGTTTCAAGTCCAAAGTCTTCTTCATAATCGCCACCAAAAGATAGGCGCTGATGGCGGTCCATATTTGGATGCGCACGGCGTTCTCCGAGGTTCCGACGAACGCATGAATGCGCAGATGCTGCTTGATCCAGCGAAAGAACAGTTCGATTTGCCAGCGGGCTCTGTAGAGCTGGGTGATTACCAAAGCAGGAAGAGTGAAGTTGTTGGTAATAAAGACCAAAGATCTTTTTTGC
>JBILJE010000064.1:0-12998 GCA_044377395.1 Rariglobus sp.
GTTGGGGTGCGCGGCCTTGGCACCGGTTTCCTTGGCGAGGGCGGGCGTCCACGCTTTGCCCTGCCAATCGGTCAGTTCGGCGGGCGCTTTTTCGGTCATTCCCTCCCACCACACACCGCCTTCGGGCGTGAGGGCGACGTTGGTAAAAATCGTGTTTTTCGCCAGTGCCGCCATGGCGTTGGGATTGGTTTTGAGCGAGGTGCCGGGGGCGACGCCGAAAAAGCCGGCTTCCGGGTTGATGGCGTGGAGGCGACCGTTGGCGCCGGGTTTGAGCCACGCGATGTCGTCGCCCACGGTCCAGATTTTCCAGCCCTGGGCCAAAAACGGCGCGGGCGGGATGAGCATGGCGAAGTTGGTTTTTCCGCAGGCGCTGGGGAAGGCGGCGGCGACGTAGGTTTTTTCGCCCTCTGGGTTTTCGAGCCCGAGGATGAGCATGTGCTCGGCCATCCAGCCCTCGTCGCGGGCCATGTTAGAGGCGATGCGCAGGGCGAAACATTTTTTGCCCAACAGCGCGTTGCCGCCGTAACCGGAACCGTAGGACCAGATTTCGCGCGTTTCGGGAAAGTGGACGATGTACTTGTCGGGGTTGCACGGCCAAGGCACGTCGGTTTGGCCCGGGGCGAGCGGCGCACCCACCGAATGCACGCACGGCACCACGCGTTTACCGTTTTTATCGATCTCCTGGAAAACCGGTAAGCCGATGCGCGCCATGATGCGCATGTTAACCACCACGTACGGCGAGTCGGTTAACTCGACGCCGATCTGCGCCAAGGGCGATCCGACCGGGCCCATGCTGAAGGGCAACACGTACATTGTGCGCCCCGCCATGCAGCCCTGGAACCGGGATTTCAGGGTTTTGCGCATCACAAACGGGTCGACCCAGTTGTTGGTCGGGCCAGCGTTGTCCTTGGAAAGTGAGCAGATGAACGTGCGGTCCTCGACTCGGGCCACGTCGCTGGGGTCGGAGCGCGCGTAGTGGCAGCCCGGCCAAAGCTCCTCGTTAAGTTTGATCAACGTGCCGGCGGCCACCATCTGGGCGCACAGCTCGGTGTTTTCCTCCTCGGAACCGTCGACCCAGTGGATGGCGGCGGGCTGGGTGAGGGCGGCCATTTTGGCGACCCACTTGAGCAAGTTGGGGTTTTTACTGAGCGGCTTGTCGGTGGACCGGGCGAACATGGGCGCAACCTAAGCCAGCCCCATGCCAACGCGCAAACGGCAAAACGGGGGCGGGGGCGCGGGGGGCGCTGGGGTTGGTGGGTAATGCAACGCCGCAACGCGGGCGTTGCGGCATCCTTGAGCTCACGCTCAAGGCCACAAGGAGTGTATTTAGGAAGAGCGTGGCCTTGAGCGTGAGCTCAGGGGCTTTTCCCAAAGGCATTCGCTTCCCCAAGAACCGATTTCCCTGGGCCCACCTTAAGCACGACTGGGTGTTAACGCCTACGCCCGCTTGTCCAAGCCCTCGGCCGGCTCGATGTGCACCGACACATCGGTGATGTGCAGCGGCGAATGCAGCAGCGCATCCGAAACGGCGTGGGCAATCACGTGGCCTTCGCGCACGGTTAACATCGGGTCTACCACCACATGGATGTCGACCAAGTGGCTAAGCCCGCTCTTGCGCACGCGGCATTTGTCCAGCGCGTAAACCCCGGTCACGGCGCTTGCGACAGCGCGAACGGCGGTCTCGAATTCCAACGGCACCGCAGTATCCATCACATCGGCCAAGGCGCGTTGGGACATCGCCACGCCGTTGAATAAAATCACGACGCAGGCGACCAGCGCTGCCCAGTCGTCGGCCGCCTCATAGCCGGGGCCGCAGGTCACCGCAACGGCGATACCTACGAAGGCCGCCGCCGAGGTCAGCGCGTCGGCGTAATGGTGCCACGCTTCCACCCCCAGCCCTGTGCTGCCCTCTTGTTCGCCGACCTTGGCCACGCGTCGCGAAAACCAGGTTTTAACCACCACAATACCGGCGAGTAACGGCAGGGTTGCCCAATGAGGCGCGGGGTGCGGGTTCAGAATCTCCCGCACTGCATGCACGCCGATCCAGATGGCGGCCCCGAACACGACCAGGCCCACCGCCATGGCGGCCAAAGGCTCGGCTTTGCCATGACCGTAGGGGTGGTTTTCGTCCGGCGGACGCGCCGCCACGCGGAACCCGGCCCAGACAAGTGCCGAGGAAAACACGTCGAGCAGCGACTCGACGCCGTCGGCGATCAGCGCGTACGTGTTACCGAGGATGCCGCCGGCGAACTTGACGACGGCGAGCCCGAGATTGAGCGCCATGCCACGCACCACCAGGCGCGCACTGGCTTCGGCGCGGCGCTGGTTAGCGGCATGGTGGAGGGCGGTTTTGGACTGCATCGGTTGCTCGCAAGTCAGGTAACTGCCACGTCCGAAGCAAGTTGTTTAGCCTAGTCTAAGATTGCTCGCGGCTCCTTTCGGGCCGGGGGAGTGCCGAACGGAACGGCGAGCTACTGATACTGGATTTTAGCGACCATAGCGGCTGACGTGGGTTTACCGCGCGAATGGCAGCGCGTTTGCACTCGCCCGCGTTACGGATAGGAAAAAAGTAATGATGATCCCATCTGCTCTATAGGAGCGAGAATCTCAGCGGCACTTTCAATAAGTAGCCGCTGCAAAATAGAAAGCACCCTGCGCGATCGCCTGAACTAAGTGATAGAGGTCGTTGTGATTGAAATGACGGCTTGGCCCCAACCGAAAGAATTGAACTCCGGCCGCGAGTGCGGAGGTGGCAACTGCTGCGGCCAACCACGGGAGTCGGGGCGGCGGTTGGGCTTCGCGTGTGAGGACGGCGGACATCAGCACCAAGAGTTGACCGAAGCCGTAGGCGAAGATCGCCACCGAAAATTTTTCGGTACGTCGTGCGATAGCGGCTAGGATCGCGGTCACGATGGTCGCTGCAAATTGTGCCAGGCTAAGCGCTGTTCCTTGGAATATGTTCAGTGCAGCGATTTGTGTGAGGCAAAACCCGGTGCCGATGAGGGAAAGCAAGGTGAGTTGCCATGTGGACCGGTTGATTGCGGGCGAAAGCCCGTGACCAAGGCCGTGATGAACTGCGCCCGCGGTTGCTGCTAGAAAACAGGTGACAAACGCGGCGACCCACCATGTAAGCCCTGATGAAAGTGGACCGGTTGATCGCATGACCAATAATGCAGCCAGACACGCGCTCCAGGCAGCGAGGCCGCAGTCGGTCCAGAATGTAGCGGGCTCGCGCAGCTTCACGGTGCCGAGGCGAAAAGATCACGGTGGTGCCGATACCAGTCGCTGGTAAAGACCTCTCCAGGGTCGCGGGATTGTTTCTCGGCCAGAAACTCGCGAAAATGCGGGTGGGCCGCCTCGACTTGGGCTCGGGTGGCCCAGCGATGGTAGGTGAGGTAGTAGCTGCCTCCGAGAGAAAGTGCGATGTCGATGAGGGCGCGAAAGGCGTCGGCAGCGCGGGCTAGGCCGGCGGGTGTGTGCTCGCAGTGAAGATTGAAGATGATGCAGGCCCACGGCTCGCGCGCCCACGCGAGCAGCGTCTCGGTGTCGCGTTCGATCAGGCGGATGGTGCCATAGATCACGGGCGTCGTGCCGGAGCGGAGCAATTCGGCGGCGCGGCCCATGAATTCGCGCAGTGCGGCGCGGGGCACATAGAGTTCAGAGATCATCTCGCTGCACTTGCACGGCGAGCCAAGTCGGCGGTCAAGGGCGACGTGGTAGTTGTCGGGATAAACGCTGAGCTGGTGGGTGTCGCTCCAGTAGCGCTGACCTTGAGTTGAGAGATAGAAACCGGAGTAAACGTCCCAAATTTTCGCCCGGTCGGTGTGGGCGAGCCAGAGGAGTTCCTCCCAGTCGGATTCGCGCAACTGGCGCTGGGTGAGGTCGGGCGGCGGAGGCGGCTCTGCGCAGCGACGATAGGCGGAGAAGACGCCGCGATGAAGGAAGTCGGGCGAGCGCTCGTCGATGGAGTATTGGAAGTCGCCGAAGAGCCAATCGGTGGTGTCGCGTTCCTCGGGCACGCGGACGAGTTCGTCCAAGGTGAGGATTTCGACGCGACGCTCAACGGGCACGCGTGGCATGAGCCGAAGCGTGACGTCGGCAATGACGCCGAATATCCCGTAGCCGCCGATCGCGAGGCGGAAGAGGTCGGGATTCTTGGTGCGTGAGCAATGGAGCGGGATGGCATCGGGGCCGATGAGGGTAAAAGCCTCGACGTCGCCGACGATGGGCGGAAGACGAAGGCCGCGGCCGTGGATGTTGGCGGAGAGGGCGCCCCCGAGGGTGAGGCGGTCGGCCCCCGTTTGTTTTTGGCGGATCCCCCATTTCTGGGCGGCGGCCGGAGCTTGGAGTGCGGCGCAGCCGGCGATGAGGGCAGGCCAATCGATGCCGGCGTCGGTGGTGACGAGGCCTCGCGCTGCGTCGAAGTGGCGAATGGCGGCATGGCTGCGGAGGTCGAGAAGCCAAGTGTCGGTGCCGAACTGTTGTCCACCCATGGCGTGGCGACTGCCGCTGACCGAGAGCTGGGCACCGGCTGCTTGGGCCGCGAGGATGGCGGCGGAAATCTCGGCTACGCCGCAAGGCATGAGCACACGGGCGACGTGGGTGGCGTTTAGCCCGGAGTGGAGATCGTTGACGAGGAGCGGGTAGTTCACGGCGCGGTGGAAGCGAGGCAGAGGTGTTCACCCTCAGCGAGAGCAATGGTGGCTAGGCCGGCAGGTGCGAGCACCTCGGCGCGAAGTTCGGCCGCTGCGGCGGTGGCGAGCGGGTGAAGGCCGAGCGGGATCAGGAACGCGGTGAGACGCGTGGGTTCAAGGGCCCAAGCGAAAGGCTCGCGGCGGAAACGGAGCCATGCGCCGATGGCGGGGCTGCCGCCGCGGAATGCGGCGCGGCCATCGGCACCCGGGGCCATGAAAGTAAAGGCGACCTGAGCGGCGGGCAGCCGGGTGAGGTCGGAGAGGATTTCCCGCACGCGAGTCTCGGCGAAATACATCAAGAGACCCTCGGCCACGATGAAGGTGCGGCGGCGCGAATCAAAGCGGGGGGCGGCGAGCAAAATGGAAGACGGCAAGACGCGGGCGAGATCGGCGGGAAGAAATACGAGGTTGGATGCGACCTTGAGCGCGTCGGCTTTTGGTTGCTGCGTGGCGGGATGATCGAGTTCAAAGAAACGGACCGTTGGATGAGCTGAGTGAAGGCGGCAGGCGAGGGTATCAAAACCGGCGCCGAGGACGACTACTTGCTCGAAACCGGCGGATAAAGCGGCGGACGCGCGGGCTTCGAGCCAACTTTTACGAGCGAGGTAGTGGGCGATGATGCCGGGTAGGACGAGGAGTTCGCCCGCGAGGAGAAGCGCTCGGGTCAAAGTGTGGCGTCGGGCAAATCCGAACCACGAGTCATCTCCAATCCTGGTGAGCAATGTTTCGATTGGGGCGATCGCACCGGCGGGCACAAGCGGCCGCAGCCTCTCATCGGACGCGGCGAGCAAGGTGCAGCGGGCTATGAGTCTGGCGGTCGAGCTAGGGCGATCCTGTTGCACGCGGGTCATGCTTCACGCGGGGGAAGCTGGCGCAAGATTAACCTATCCATTATTTTACCGCTCCGGTAAAAACGGAAATCCGCTGACCACCTTGGAGGTAAATCCAGGGCCGGTGAGGTCGAAGGCTTTGATCATGGCCTCCATCTCAGACGGATAGGCCTTGAGAATGGCGATTAACGGAGCATTGGGCACGCAGGTTGGCTGCGCGTTTATACCAAGCGGCAGAATCAGAAACGTGAAGAGAGTAAGTAGAAAGATGGAGCGTCGCTGTCGGGTGCATCCGGCTGGCAGTTGTCTTCACCAAAGATCTCGCCTTGTGCTGCTTTCCTGTCGGTCACGGCCTACTCAGCAGCGCCATTGACCCGCACTATTAATTACGCACGTTTCTGCGCACCGCTCAACATGGCTTCCACGAATATTTCCATCGCCGCCGATCCGGTTAAGCAGTTTTCCGTTTTTGCCGAAAATCGCGTCGGCCGTCTCTACGACCTGACCGCGCTGCTTAAAAACAACAACGTCCACGTGATGGCGCTGACCGTGCTCGACACGACGGACAGCTCGATTCTGCGGGTCATCGTCGATGACCCCGACCGCGCCCGTGAATTGATGATCAACAACGATTTCCCTTATACCGAGGTCGATGTTCTCGCGGTTGAAATCAGCGACGAGGGTGACCTCAAAGGTGTGCTCACCGCGTTGCTCCAGGCGGAGATCAACATTCACTACGTTTACAGTTTTATTAAGCGTCCCGAGGGGAAATCGGCGCTGGTGCTTAACATCGAGGATGCCGACGTGGCCGCGCAATCACTCAACCACCACGGCTTTAAGGTGCTCACTCAGCGCGACATCTCGCGCTGAGTCCGTTGAGGGAGCGTGGCGCAGGTTTCCCGTCTGCCTCGATTGAGGCGGATGGCGGTATTGGCCATTTGGACGGGATTGGGGCTAATTCAGCGCGGGCCTTTTCTTTTGGCGGGTTTCATGGTTCATTTCGGTTTTACACCCATGTCGAACGCGCCCGCCAAAAAGGAAAACCTGCTGGTCAATCTGGTTTTCAATATCCTGATTCCCACGCTGATTTTGTCGAAATTAAGCGCCGAGACGCGGCTCGGTCCGGCGGGTGGGCTGGTGTTCGCCTTGGTGTTTCCGCTGGGCTATGGCGTGTGGGATTTCATGGCGCGGCGTAAGGCTAATTTTATCTCTATCCTCGGCTTTGTCAGCGTGTTGCTTACCGGAGGACTGGGCTTGCTTCAGGTGGGCGGTTTTGGATTCGCGATCAAGGAAGCGGGCGTCCCGGCGGTGATTGGCCTGGCGGTACTGGCCTCGTTGAAATCCAAAACCCCGCTGGTGCGGACGATGCTTTATAACGATCAGGTTATCGATGTGCCGCGGGTGGATCAGGCGCTCGATAATCAGGGCAATCGCTTCGCCTTTGAGCGCCTGCTCGTGCACTCCAGTTACCTGCTGGCCTTGTCGTTCCTGATTAGTGCGGTGCTCAACTTCGTTCTGGCGATTTATCTGTTAAAAAGCCCCCCTGGAACGCCTGAATTTAACGCCGAGTTGGCCAAGATGCATGTCCTGAGCTGGCCGGTGATCGTCGTCCCGAGCATGGGAATGATGGTGTTCGTATTGTGGCGGTTACTCGGCGGGATCAAACGCATCACTGGGCTGGAGCTGGAGGCTATTTTCAAAACTCCGGAACCAAAAGCGCCGAAAAAAGCTAAGTAGGCTAACCTGAGCACGCCGAGATGGCGTGGTGCGGCGGACTGCAACGGTGAGGGGCTCGGCATTTCCGCGGCGCGGGCGCTTTCGTCCTTGCGCCGCTTGCCCGCCGTTGCGCTTATCGCTTTTTCTTTAAAGCCATGGTCTCTCCCGAAACATTCAACCACATCGAAAACATCAAGAAGCGCGCAGGGCATCTATGGAGGTTTCTTTGACTGCGAACAAAAGCTTCGCGAAATAGAGGCCCTCGAAGCCCAAATGGGCGATCCCACCTTCTGGGATAACAACGAGCGCGCCCAAAAACACATCGGCAAGGTCAACGCCCTCAAACGCGCCGTCCTTCCCGTGGTCGATTTCCGCAAACGAGTCGCCGACATCGACGTGATGCTGGAGCTCATCGACGCCGGCTCGCCGGACGAAAAAGACGAATTTGGGGCGGAACTCACCACTCAGGTCGACGCCATGTTGCCCGAACTCGACAAAATCGAGATCGGCGCGTTCCTCACCGGCCAGTTCGATCGCAACAACGCGATCTTCTCGATCCAGGCCGGTGCCGGCGGCACCGAGTCGAACGATTGGGCGGACATTCTTTACCGCATGTACAACCGCTGGGCCGAGCGCCGGGGCTTCGATGTCGAGCTCATGGATGTGCAACCCGGTGACACAGCGGGCATTTCCAAAGCGACGATCCTCATCAAAGGTGAAAACGCCTACGGTTACTGCAAGGCCGAGCGCGGGGTCCATCGGCTGGTGCGCATCTCGCCGTTCGACTCCAATGCCCGCCGTCACACCTCGTTCTGCGCGGTAGACGTGGTCTCGGAGATCACCGACGAGATCAAGATCGACATTCCCGAGAGCGAGCTGCGCATCGACGTTTACCGTTCCTCCGGCAAGGGCGGTCAGGGGGTTAACACGACCGACTCGGCCGTGCGCATCACGCACATTCCGACCAACACGGTGGTGGTCTGCCAAAACGAACGCTCGCAGATCAAGAACAAGGCTGCCGCGATGAACGTGCTGAAATCCCGCCTCTATGAAAAGAAGCAGGACGAGCAGCGCGCCGAGATGGACAAGTTCTATGGCGATAAGGGCGAGATCGGTTTCGGCGCCCAGATCCGCAGTTACGTGCTTCAGCCTTATCAGATGGTGAAGGACTTACGCACGGGCGTGTCCACGTCCGACACCCAAGGCGTGTTGGATGGCGATATCGACCGGTTCATCACCGGGTGGTTGCGGGCCGGTTGTCCGCGCCACCGCAATAAGGATATCCAGATCGACGACGAGTGAGCGGTGCGGGCGGCGGCGAGGGCGGGCGGCTGAGCCGACTCGGGGTTGGGGGGGGCGGTGAACTTCGGCGTGGCTTCGTGCGTGAGCACGAGATGGCTTAGCCGCCCTTTGTGCGCCTCAACCCCCTTGAGCTCACGCTCAAGGCCACTTTAGGCCGGCCACGTCACCGGAGAATGCGTTTGCATCGCACAGGGGCGGCGCGGAGTCTGCGCGCATTATGAGTCTGTTTGAAATTAAAGCCGAGATTTCCCCCCAAGCGGTCGATGCCATCGACGAGGTGTTTCAGGAGCTCGGGGTCGAGGGCTGGAGCCTGCTGCAAGACGTGATCGTCCAGCGGGCCTGGATCGTGGGCATTTTTGCCGACTCCGTCGTGGGTCGGGCACAGTGGGCGGAGTTGGTGCCGCTCGTCTCAGGTTTTGGCGCGCTGGCGGAGCCGGAATTCCGCGAGTTGGCTGATCAGGACTGGCGCGACAGTTACAAGGCGCACTTTAAGGCGTCCCAGTTTGGCCGCCTGCATTGGGTTCCGGTCTGGGAGCGTGCAACATTTCAACCGGCAGCCGGTGAAGTGGTTATCTGGTTGGATCCAGGCCTGGCTTTCGGCACCGGCAACCACGAGACGACCCGGTTGTGCTGCGAGCGGCTCGTCGTTCTGGCTGATCAGGCCGGTGCGCGCGTGGGTGAGTTGCGGGTCATTGATGCAGGTTGCGGTTCCGGGATTCTCGCGCTTTCCGCCGCCAAGCTCGGCTTTGGCCGTATCGTGGGTTTTGACAACGATGCCGAGGCGGTCCGGGTCAGCGAAGAGAACGCCGCCATGAACGAACTGACCGGCGCGGTGGACTTCTTTACCGGCGACTTGGTCAGCGGCTTGGCCGGTGGGCGCCAAGCCGAGGTGGTTTTGGCGAACATTCAGGCCGACGTGCTCATGCGCTTCGCCAACGAGTTGGTCGGTGCCGTGGCGCCCGGCGGCACCTTGGTCTTGAGCGGAATTTTGGCCATTGAATTGGAGAAGGTTCGGGCGGTGTTTGCGCAGACGGTGCCGGCTTGGAAAATCGCCAGCCGGGTCATGGGGGAGTGGAGCGATTTGGCGATCACCCGCGTCGGCTAAACGCTGGATTTTGGCAGGGCAGGGGATAAAAGGGCGTTTCTTCACCGAAACGCCCTTTTTTGTGCCGGAATTGGGCTGATTTTACGGGGAAAAAAGGCTTTCCCTTTAGGTGTTTTTATGGGGTACATAGCCCATGGCCGATTTTAGTGGACCTATGAAAACCCGTTAAAAAGAGGGGCGAGGGCCTGTTTTTAGGGTGATTTATGCGCATTTTGGGGGTTAAAATCAAGTATTGCACAAACCGGCCGGTTCCATTTCAAAGTGGCCGTTCAGGATAGAAAACGTCACCCGAATTTCACTTAACCAAAGCACACCTTGGACCTCAAACAGATCAAACAAATCATCGACCTCATGACGCGCTCCGAACTGACCGAATTCGCGGTCGAGGAAGAGGGCTTTAAGTTAAAGATCCGCCGGGGTGCCAATGGGCTACCGGTGGTCAGCAGCAGCCGTGGATCCGACGCTTCGGTTGCGCAAGCGGTTTACGCCGCTCCCGCTCCTGCTCCCGCCGCTGCCCCGGCCCCGGCACCTGCGGCCGCGCCGGTCGCCGCTTCGGATGACGCCAGCATCATTTACATTAAGTCGCCGATGGTCGGCACGTTCTACCGCTCCGGCTCGCCCGAAAGTAAGCCTTACGCGGAAAACAGCACCAAGGTCGTGGAAAATTCGGTGGTCTGCATCATCGAAGCGATGAAGATCATGAACGAGATCCAGTCTGAGGTGAAGGGCGTTGTCGTCGAAGTCCTCGTCGAGAATGGCCAGCCCGTCGAATACGGCCAGAAGCTCTTCAAGGTTAAGAACGCCTGAGTTTCGTCGTTGTCCCGCCACCACCCGAACCGCTGATCGTGACTGACTTCGCCGATTAAAATTGGCGCATTTTGGTGCGAATCAGCGGTTTATTTATTACCCACATTCCTGATGATCCAAAAAATCCTCATCGCCAATCGCGGTGAAATCGCCCTCCGCATTGTCCGCGCTTGTCGCGAGCTCGGTATTAAGACCCTCGCCGTTTACTCCGAGGCCGATGTGCAGTCCCTGCACGTCCAGCTGGCTGATGAGGCGATCTGCATTGGCGGTCCGCGCGGAGCGGACAGCTATTTGCGTGCGGACCGAATCATTGCTGCCGCCGAGATCGCCGATGTGGATGCGATTCATCCCGGTTACGGCTTTTTGTCGGAAAACGCCAAGTTCGCCCAGCAGTGCGAATCGTGTAACATCAAGTTCATCGGACCTAAGTCGAGGACCATCTCGATGATGGGCGACAAGGCCGTGGCCAAGGACACGGTTAAAAAAGCCGGCGTTCCCACGGTTCCCGGTTCGGACGGCCCGGTCGACAACGAGACCGAGGCGGTCAAGGTGGCGCGCCGGATTGGTTATCCGGTCATCATCAAGGCGGTCGCCGGCGGCGGCGGTCGCGGTATGCGCATCGCCCACAACGACATCTCCTTCGCCAAGGAGTACCATGTTGCCCGCAACGAAGCGGAAAAGGCCTTCGGCAACGGCTCGGTTTACATCGAGCGTTACATCGAGAAGCCCCGCCACATCGAGTTCCAGATTTTGGCCGACAGCCATGGCAAGGTGCTGCACCTCGGCGAACGCGATTGCTCGATTCAGCGCCGCCACCAAAAGCTCATTGAGGAGTCCCCGTCCCCGTTCCTGACTCCCGACTTGCGCAAAAAGATGGCCAAGTGCGCCGTAAAAGCCGCTGAGGCAGCTGAATACGAGAATGCCGGCACCATCGAGTTCCTCGTCGATGCCAAGGGTAACTTTTACTTCATCGAGATGAACACCCGCATTCAGGTGGAGCATCCGGTGACCGAGGAGTGCACCGGAATCGACCTGATCAAACAGCAGATCCTGGTGGCCAACGGCGAGAAAATCGCCTTCGACCAGGCCGATATCAAATTTGAGAAGCACGCCATCGAGTGCCGCATCAATGCGGAAGATCCGGCGCGCAACTTCGTGCCCTCGCCCGGTACTATCGGCCTGTATTACGCCCCTGGCGGTCACGGCGTGCGCGTCGATTCGCATGCGTACTCGGGCTACAACATCCCGCCCTATTACGACTCGATGATCGGTAAACTCATCTGCTACGGCCGCGATCGCCCGACTGCGATTCAGCGCACCTACCGCGCCCTTAGCGAGTATCTCATCCGTGGCGTCAAGACCACCATCCCGCTCCATAAGGCGATCATGTGCGACCCGACCTTCATCGAAGGCAAGGCGACCACCGCCTACATGGAGGACTTCTTCGCCCGCACCCCCACCGACCTGTTCACCTGAGAACGGGCTGGGGTTGAGTCGGTTGCGCTCCCGCCAGGTGCCTCCTGTTGCGGGAGTTTTTTTTGAAGCAAGTCCCTAGCCGACCTTGCCTCCTCAGTGTGAAAGAGCTTTTAAGTTATTCTTAATACCATGCAATCCTCCGAGTTCATTCCAACGTCCCGCTTCGACGACCAGCCGGAGCTCGGCGAGATTAAGATCAACCACAATGTCGTCGCCAGCATCGTGCGGCTTGCGGCCCTCCAGGTTGCCGGGGTTGCCGGGGTGGGCGGCGGCATCGTCGATGGCCTGAGCGAGCTTTTTAGCAAACGCCGCGAGTCCGACCATCGTGGCGTGAGGGTGAGCGAGACCGACTCCGACACCTACGCGATCGAGCTGCGGGTGATCATCAAGTACGGCGCGGAAATCGCCAAAACTGCCTACGACGTTCAAGTTGCGGTGCGCAAGCAGGTGATCGCGATGACCGAGAAAAACGTGGCCAAGGTCGATGTCATCATCGAAGGAGTGCGCCTTCCGCATGATCCGGCTGAGGCCGCCGACAAGACCGAGGACCTGTGGCCTGAGGCTCCGGCGACCGACTAAGCTGCGGAGTTATTCGCGATGACCCCCGTTGAACTTATCGATTTCATGGCCACGCAGTACGTGCTCATTTTGAGCGCGTTGTCGTTGTTGGTCTTGTTGCTTTGCCTGCGCCCGCCAGCCTCGTTGAAGCTGGTCGCCAACGAGCAGGGTGAGCTGCGGATATCCCGACGCGCCTTACATCGACTGATCGAAACGTGCTGCGAGCAACTTCGGGGTGTGGCCACGGCGCGTGCAACGGTGGGGCGTCGAGGTGGTAAGTTTACTGTAACGCTGCGCCTTACGGTGCGGCCGAACGCCAAGCTCGACGCCATTCAAGGTTACCTTACGCAAGAGTTGGCGGAGATTTTCAGGGAAAACCTCGGCGTTGGCGAAATCGGTCGCGTGAAAGTCAAGGTGGTTGGCATTACGCGTGATCCGGCGGCCTTTTAGGCTGCTGTGCGTGCGGCAGGCCCAGTGATTTGGTGCGGTCGCCGGGAATCGAACCCGGGA
>JBILJE010000298.1:0-3829 GCA_044377395.1 Rariglobus sp.
CGGCGGTAATCCGGTTCAAAACCCTACGACCGCTCGGGTCGGAACGCTTACGACGGAAAATCGGCTAAACGAAAAGCCTGACTCTGATCGTATGCTGATAAATCCCCTTGCGCCTGATTCGCTCAAATCGGTCGTAACGCTACGACCGGTGCGGGGCAATTTGGCTACAAAACACGACCGCAGTCCGGCCCAACTTGAAAAAACCCTACGCGGCCAATTTGGCAGTTTTTACGATCAGAAAAAAATCGGTAACACATAAGTGGTTAAAAACTCCGTTTCCGATCAAACAACCCAATCCAAGTTAACCACTTATGAGCACTGATACTCACTGATGCGGGAGTGGCACCATTTCGCATCCAAAGAAATACAAACGAACCGGTTTAATTAAGGGGGCTGATCGGTGTATCTGACTTAGGCCGCCCCTTCAGGGCTTTTATCGTTACCTTATGATGCCTAGGGCGTTGCCCTAGGCTAGAGTAAGACGCCCCGTTGGGGCTACCCTGCCTAACTCAGCGCCATTCAGGTCAGGGCACGGGCCGTTTTGAATGCGGAAACCGCGGTCATGCGCGGACGCATGCGCTCGCCGAACCGTCAAGTCGCCATCGCCTTCGAGCGTGGCGGCGCGGAAACCGCCCCGCGCGCCTTTTCCTCGCGCAGGCGCTGATTGGACTCGGCCGAGAGCGGGAACTTCAGCGTCAGCACCATGCAAACCAGGAAGAAGGGAATCGGGCCGAGCGCGAAGGACCAACGCAGGATCTGAATGGTCGATTCGGCCTGATGCGCGAGGTGCTGGTCGAAGCCGGAAAGCTGCACGATCGCACCGCCCACCACTCCGATCATCGCGATCGCCACCTTGCAGCCCCAGTTATACATCGCAGTGTACACGCCCTCGCGACGCACGCCCGTGCGGATCTCGTCGTAGTCGCAGACCTCGGCCAGCATCGGGAAGGTCAACACCCACACGCAGGTCACGCAAATCTGCACCAGAACCTGAAACAGACACTGGGGCAGCACGGTCATAAACAGACTGGTTTGCTTCGGATCAAGCGGGGTGAAGACCAGCGGCGAGAGCAGGAACGCGATGATGATTCCGACCATGCTGGCGAACAGCAGCTTCTTCCGGCCAAACAGCGCCGACAGTTTCGGTAGCAGAAATGTGGCGGCGAAGCCCGCCACCGCGCCGGCAATGCTCGAATACATGAAGAGTTTGCTGGCCAGGTCCTTGTCGCCGGGCGCGACAATCGCCAGATTGAGGTAAGTGGTCACGCCCAAGGTGGCGCACAACCCCACGATCGTAAACGACACGATGCCGGTCACCATAAGGAAGGGAACATTGCGCACCGTGTACTTGAATCCGTCGATCAGGCTGTGGGAATGACCGCCTCCCGCCTCCGCCGCACCGGGCTTTTCCTTCACCACCAGCGCCGCCGCGATGCCCGAAACCAGCACCAACGCGCCCAACACCATGCCAATATTGGCGAGCGAAGCGGTCGGGGTGGCACCGAACGAACCGTTGTAGACGAAGCGCTGCAGGAACGGCGCGATCAGCGCCAGCACCGCGCAGTTCGCAGCCACGCGATAACCCGCCAGGCTGTTGCGGTCGTCGTCGGTGGTGCCCAGCGAAAGACCGAACGCCATGAACGGCACGCTATAGATCGCATAAGCCGTGAAATAGAAGAAGGTAATGGCGATCAGGTAACCGTTGAGCTGTCCGGCGGTCAGGCCCGCCGGTGGCGCCCACAAGGCGTAACAGGCCAAAGCGCCGAGCACCGCACCGACGATCATGAATGGACGGCGACGGCCCATTTTCGAACGACACTTGTCGGAGAGATTTCCGAAAAACGGATCGATAAACGCCTCCCAAATGCGAGAGTACCCGGCGGCGGCGCCCACCAGCGCGGCGGCCAGTCCCCACTCGATGTTGTAAGCGACAAACACCAGCGCGAAGAAGGTGTTGTTCATGATCGAGTCGGGCAGATAGCCAAGACCGTAAAACAGCTTGGTCGTCAACGGGAGGCGGGGAGGGGAAGTATGCACGGGCGGTGGGGTTTAAACGTGAAAACGCAGGGATTAATGAGAGGACGCGGTCAGCTACAGATCCATCGACACAAAGGCAATCGAAGTGAAGGGCCAGACGGGCGTTCCCGCTCCTTTAACAACAGTCAGTTTCGGCATCCGGCCAAGGTCAATTCATAAAACAAGCGATTGCCTTTTTACGCCAATGGCTCTGCCACCAGGCCTGATTTTAGGTTATAAACACCCCCACAACGAGAGGCTTCCCGCACGACACATCGATTACCGGCAGACGGCCAATACCTTGGTTAAGAACAACCCTTCGCGATACTGCGGCACCGCAAACTCCGACGTGCCCGCTGCGCTCGCCTTTGCCGGCACCCAACGCTTCATCCTTTTCAGCCCTTTTCGGCTTCCTGAGTAGCGGCTTGATCACCCTGCCGTCTTAAAAAAGCGCCGCTAGTTTGGCCGAGCACGTGCCTGCTTTAGCCGTAACCCTGCTTGGTCGTACGGATAATGATTTTCCTTTATTCCGCGGTTTCCGGCTCCATCTCCCGAGCACCTATCGTGAACAGTCTTTTTGCTGAACTGTAGGACACTATCCCGCTGCTTCACCGCCCGTATCCAATCGATTGTTTTCTCTGGACACATTTTCCCTCCCTCACCTCAGTAAAACGCCTTACCTCGTGGCCGTCGGCCCGCCTCGCCCTCTGTGTGTTTATTCCCCATTATGCGTCACCTCACCTTTGCTTGCTGCATTCTATTCGCGAACCCACTCCTCGCCGCTCAGGCGGCCGAACCGGCGATGCCATTGCTGGCTGATAGCTGCCAGTTCGGAGAACCGGCCAGCACCCAAGCACACGGCTTTAGCAGCACCGGTGCGGTACGCTCCGAACACATCGAAACCGAGATGGGCAGCCTGAAGCACAGCTATGCGGTGCAAACCGTGCAGGGTACCGGAAGTGGTGTGGGCTTTACCCTTGCCGGACCGCGTCATCCCGGGCCGGCGATTCTCGAAATCCAAGAGATCCACCAACGCCGACCCCAGGCCTTCGGCTACACGGTGAGCGTCAACGGCCAGCCAGTGTACTTTCGCACTTACGAAGAACTGGGGGCCGGCCCCAACCATTACTTCGTGCGCATTCCGGATGCGCTCCACCGCCCGGGCGAGGCGCTCCGCGTCGAACTGACCAGCGCCGGTGCCCCTCCCTTCAGCCTGGGGCAAGTGTGGCTGTACAACGACTTCTTCGGCTGGGTCGATTCCCAGGAAAAAATCTACCGGCCGATGGCGATCACCAGCATGCGCGCGACGGCCAAGCTCGACGAGGCCCCGCTGCGCTCGTTTTGGCCGCTGGGCGACTTCGATCCGCCCAATTTTGCCCGGCACGCCACCGACCAATCCCGGGCCACCGTTCGCCGCTTCCTCGAGCAATCCGGCCGCACCGGCCGTCCCGTGCAGATCCTGCTCAACGGGCCCACCTGGGGCGGACAACTGACCGGCCCCGACGGACGCGGCGGCTATTTTACCGACGTGCGCTACAACCTCATGAATTTTCACGAGGGCGATGGCGAATTCACCCCCTCCTTTCCGAACATGTGGAGCAGCTCGTTCTGGGCCTCGTTTCAGGAGCCGCACCAAAACGCTATGATCGCGCGCCGGCTGCGTGAGTCCCTGCGCGAGGTTCCCGCAACCATCGACTTCCTGAAAGCGCGCGGCCAAGCCCCCACCCTCTACGTCGCACGCGATCTCGGCCCGCCAATCGGTGAAATCACCGCCAACGTGATCGCTGAAGCCGCACGCGATGGCGTCGTCCTC
>JBILJE010000299.1:0-3823 GCA_044377395.1 Rariglobus sp.
CGACTCCGGCCCGATGGGGCGCATCCTCATTCTCGGCGAAGCGGGCAACGGCATCATTCCTGAGCTCGCCCCGCGCGACGGCGAGTTAGTCCTGACCAAACCGGGCAAGGGCGCCTTTTGCCGCACGGATCTTGAAAGCTGGCTGCTCGCGCGTGGCATTACCCATCTCCTTGTGACGGGAGTGAACACGGAGGTGTGTGTGCAGACAACTATGCGCGAGGCCAACGACCGCGGCTTTGAGTGCCTTCTGGTCGAGGACGCCACCGAGAGTTATTTCCCCGAATTCAAACAGGCCACTCTAGCCATGGTGCGGGCTCAGGGCGGAATCGTCGGCTGGACCGCCGCCAGCAGCACGGTTCTCGCCGCCCTGTAACCCCATTTTCAGATCACTCCGATGTCCGTTCCCCTGACGCCCCCGACCAGCGCAACTGCCGCGCGCTACCAACCGATTGTCCTGCAGGATTTGCTCACCATAGCCGACTGGCAGGACCGCATCGCTTGGCAGCCCTTCAAACCGGGCGTGGAAATACACCGGCTTTACGGCGACGGCATCACCGGGCCGGCCGCTGCGCTGCTGCGTTACCGGGAGGCGGCCTCGGTTGCGCTGCATCGGCACACCGGATATGAGCACATCCTGGTGTTGGCGGGTTCACAGCGGGACCAAAACCTCACGGCCGGCTGCGGCACATTGGTGGTTAACCCGCCTGGTACCGTGCACAGTGTGGCCAGTGACGCCGGCTGCATTGTGTTGGCGATTTACGCCAGTCCGGTCGAATTCCTCGCTGAGCCCGGCGATCCTGCGGCGGAGGCTTAACGCATTTGCGTTCAAGATGGGCAAAACGAAGTCGATTCGTGGGTGAGCGGTAACCTTTAGCCAAACACCTTGAGCTCACGCTCAAGGCCACGGGGATTGTGTTCGCGAAGAGTGTGCCAAACACCTTGAGCTCACGCTCAAGGCCACGGTGAGTGTGTTCGCGAGGAGTGTGGCCTTGAGCGTGAGCTCAAGGATTCCCAAATTCTCACGCTAAAAACGAATGGGTATTCCCGGCCTCGTTTCGCCCTGGCGACCGGTTTGGCAGCCTTTCTGCTGGGCAAATGTCATCTCCGCCACGTGCCCAAGAGCTCGACATCACTTTCCACGACATCGCGAACTCGACCAACCCCGATGGCCAGGGGTAGGGAGGCCTTTGCTTGCGAAGCCGAAACGGGGGCGCGTCACGAAGCGATTGAGCACATGGACGAGTTGAGCGCGTCGATGCTGCGCGCGCTGGAGATTTTGCATGCGGTGCGGGCGTTGTTTGCCTTAAAACCCACGCTCACCCGCGCCGAGTTCGGGAGTTTTGTGCGGGATGCCTTAGAGCGGCTTCCCGAACTGCTCGCGCTGGCCTGGGTGCCCCGCGTGGTCGGCGCCCAGCGCGCCCTGTTGGAACAGACCGCTCGCGAGGAGGGCGTGGCGGACTTTGCGCTGCGTGAAATCGATCCCTCAGGGCGACTGCGAATTTCAGAGGTGCGCTCCGAATATTGGCCGATCACTTACGTCGAGCCCACGCAGGCCAACGGTCAGGTGCTTGGACTCGATTTGCGGGCCAATCCGTGCCGCCGCAGTGCGCTTGAACATGCCGCGCTCACCGGTCTGCCCGTGGCCACGTCTCCGCTCCGGCTCGCGCAACTTGGCCAGCGCCGCCTCGGGTTTCTCGTGGTAATGAGTGTGGGTAACGAGGAAACCGCGACCGCGGGCTGGGTCTCGGCAGCCTTTCGCGTGCAAGGGCTGGTGGAGCGGATTTTCGCGCCCCTGCTCGCGCGCGGCATTCACCTGGAAATTAGCGACGTCGCCGATGAGTCGATACCGCCGTTCACCGCCGGCGACGCGGTCGAAGCCCCCGCGTGGAGGCAGGTGCAAGACATGCCGATTGCCGGCCGGGTATGGCGTTTTGTTTTCGAACCTGGTCCCCGGTTTTGTGCCAACGATCCGGCCTGGCTGGCCCGCGCAGCCGCCGACCTGCAGCGCACCAACGCGATCCTCGAGCAGCGCGTCGCGGCCCGCACCGCCGACCTGGAGGCAGCCAATCGCGAATTGCGCGAGGAAGCCGCACGGCGTGAAGCCGCCGAACTCGCCCTGGCGCGGGCCGACGCGCAGCTTTCCCACCTTTCGGAAGCCGAGTCGCGCCAATGGGGGCTCGCCGGTTTGGTGGGGCGCAGCGAGTGTTTTGGGCGCATGTTGCGCGAGGTTCGGGCGGTGCAAGCCGTCGCTCGGACCACCGTGCTGCTCACCGGCGAAAGCGGAACCGGGAAAGAGCTGCTCGCCCGCGCCATTCATTACGGCAGCGCTCGGGCGACCGCGCCGTTTGTGCGGGTCGAGTGCGCCACCTTGCTCGATGAAAAAGCCGAAGTCCTGCTCTTTGGCCAAGAACGCACCCCGGGTATTCCCGGGCACCGCGGTTACTGCGAACTCGCCGAGGGCGGCACGCTTTTCTTCGACGAGATTGGCGACCTTGCGCCCCGGCTTCAGGCGCGGTTGCTGCGCGTGATGGAGGACGGCGCCTATCGGCAGGTCGGCTCCGAAACATCGCGCACGATGAGTGCCCGGGTCATTGCTGCCACCCATGCCGACCTGCAGGGGAAAATTGCCAGCGGCAGCTTTCGCCAGGACCTATATTATCGGCTCCTGCATTATCACATCGCCGTGCCCGCGCTGCGCAACCGGCTCGAAGACGTGCCCCTGCTCGCCCAGAACTTCGTGCGCACGCTCTCCGCCGAACTCAATCGCCCCGCGCCCCGGCTGCGTCCCGACGCTCTGCAACGCCTGCTGGCGCACAACTACCCCGGCAACATCCGCGAACTCAAAAACACGCTGGAGCGCTCCATCATTTATGCGGGCGGCGACGAGCTCGGCGTTGAGCACATCGCCTTCGTACCCCACGTTGGAACGGCCCCTGCCGATGCGCCGCAGACCGACAGCGGAGCGCACAGCAAATTCCTTTCGGATCTCCCCTTTAATCTCGCTGAAGCGGAGGCCATTTTGGTGGCCCGAGCGCTCGCCGTTTCAGGCGGAAACCTCTCGCAAGCGGCGCGCCTTCTCGGGGTAAACCGGGCCAGTCTTTACCGCTGGCAGGAAAAAGCGCCCTCGTTGGATACTCCGGCCAGGGCGGGCGTAATCCGTTGAATTCCGCCCCCGTTGACCCATTAAACCCCATCCATGTTCGTAAGCTCATCTTCTCTCTCGGCCGAATCGATCACGACCCGCCTCAATGATTACGCTGAGCTTGATCCCGCCGTCTGGATTCACCGCCTGCCGCTCGCCGAGCTGCGCGCCTTGGCTGAAAGCGCCAACCCCAAAGGTGCGCTCGCCGGCCTGACCTTCGCGATCAAGGACAACATCGACCTGGCCGGCGTGCCGACGACTGCGGCGTGTCCAGGATTTGCCTACACGCCCGCCAAGTCGGCCCACGTCGTCGAGCGGTTGCTCGCCGCTGGTGCGGTGCCGGTGGGCAAGACCAACCTTGATCAATTCGCCACCGGGCTGGTCGGCGTGCGATCGCCCTACGGAGTGCCGCGCAACGTGTTTAACCCCGAGTATATTTCGGGCGGTTCGTCGAGCGGGTCGGCGGTGGCGGTGGCGGCGGGGCTGGTGGATTTCGCGCTCGGCACTGACACGGCGGGCTCGGGCCGGGTGCCTGCGGCCTTTAATGGCATCATCGGCCTCAAGCCCACGCGCGGCCGCCTCTCGACGCGCGGCGTGGTCCCCGCCTGCCGCAGCCTCGACTGCGTCTCAATTTTCACCCGCGACCTCGCCACCGCCGCCCGCGTGCTCACCGCCGCCGAA
>JBILJE010000300.1:0-3820 GCA_044377395.1 Rariglobus sp.
CGAACGCTGGCTACCGACGATCCCAATAACAGCCGGAAAAACGCCTCGGACAACGTCCAACATCCAACATTGAACGTCCACCATTCAACCGCCCTGCCCCAACCGCCGAAATCTGGGCCGTTCATTGGTCCTTGGTCATTGATCATTGGTCATTGGTCCCCCCGCCCGCCACTTGAATGTTGGACGTTGAATGTTGGACGTTGAATGTTGGATGTTGAACGTTCTCCGAATTCCGCCCTCCGCTCTACTCGCTACCCGCTACTCGCTACTATTTCCCCATGCTCCCCCTCCCTCTCGCCCACCCCGACCGGCTTGCCGCCCTTCACCGCCTTCGCCTCCTCGATAGCGAAGCCGAGGCCAATTTCGACCGCTGCTCACGCCTCGCATCCCATTTGCTCAACGCCCCCGTCGCCCTGCTCTCCCTCGTCGACGACCACCGCCAGTTTTTCAAATCCGCCGTCGGCCTGGGCGGTTGGGCCGGCGAAGCCCGCGAAACGGGCCTCAGCCACTCGTTTTGCCAACACGTCGTCACCTCCGGTGCCAACCTGGTCGTCGAGGACGCCCGCGCCCACCCAGTGGTCTGTGACAACCTCGCCATCCCCGATCTCGGCGTGGCCGCTTACCTGGGCATCCCGGTACGCGATCGCGATGGCTTTGTGCTGGGCTCATTCTGCGTCATCGACGGCAAAACCCGCGCTTGGTCCCCGGCCGAAATCGCGCTGCTCGAAGACCTCACGCAGATGGTCATGACCGAGATCGCCCTGCGCCAGGAAAACAACGACCACCACGAAACCGCCGCACTCCTGCGCGATCGCAACGAGGCAGTCGTCGCCGCCAAAGAGGCCGCCGAAGCCGCCAGCCGCGCCAAGGCCGATTTTTTGGCCAACATGAGCCACGAGATCCGCACGCCCATGAATGCGGTCATCGGCATGAGCGAGCTGCTGCAACACACCGTCCTCACCGCCGAGCAAAACGACTTCGTCGGCACCATCCGCAGCAGTGGCGAGAGCTTGCTGACGTTGATTAACGACATCCTGGATTTCTCCAAGATCGAGTCCGGCCACCTCGAACTGGAAAAGGTGCCGGTTAACCTGCGCGACTGCTTGGAAAGCGCCCTTGATTTGGGTGCGGTTCAGGCCAAAACCAAGGGACTGGAACTGTACAGCGACATCTCCGCCGAGCTGCCCGAGCGTATTCTCGGCGACAGCACTCGCCTGCGCCAAATCGTGGTTAACCTGGTGTCCAACGCGATTAAGTTCACCCGTTGCGGCGAGGTGGTGGTGAGCCTTGCACGGCTGCCCGCCACCGCTTCCACCCTCACGCAGCCGCCGCAGCCCGAACGCCTGCACGTGGGCGTGCGCGACACCGGCATCGGTATCCCGCAAGAGCTTATGCACCGGCTTTTTAAGGCGTTTTCCCAAGTCGATGCCTCCACCACCCGCAACTTCGGCGGCACCGGGCTCGGGCTGGCGATTTGCCGGCGTCTGGTGGAGCTGATGGGCGGGCGCATCTGGGTGGAATCGAAACCCGGTTGCGGCGCCCGATTCCAATTTGAGCTGCCGCTGGAGCTGCCGCCAGGCGAGCCTGCGGCCGCGACGCCCCCAGCGCAGCTCGCTGGTAAACGCCTGCTGCTGGTGGATGGCAATCCGGAGAAACTTCAGGTGCTCACCCGCCAAGC
This sequence comes from Rariglobus sp., assembly GCA_044377395.1. Taxonomy (GTDB): domain Bacteria; phylum Verrucomicrobiota; class Verrucomicrobiia; order Opitutales; family Opitutaceae; genus Rariglobus. Next base: position 1,679 of record JBILJE010000300.1, read on the forward strand.
CCGCACGTGGGGGCTCGAGACCACGCCCACCGCCTTCGGCTCCGAGGCACTCGCCCTGCTCGATCAAGGCGAGGCGTTCGACCTAGCGGTCATCGACGTGCAAACCTGCGCCACTGACGGCCATGCCTTCGTCGCAGCTGTGCGCCGCCGCAGGTCAGCCGCAAAACTCCCCATTATCACGCTGGCTCCGCTGGGCGACGACGCCACGCGCTTTGCAGCATTTGAGTTAACCCGGGTGTTGCCCAAGCCGGCCAAAACCACCGCACTGCTGCAGGTGATTTCTGGACTGTTTACACCGGCCGCCGAAGAGGCCGCCCCCGCCACCATCGCGATCGACGCCAACCTCGGTGCCGCGTACCCGCTAAAGGTGCTTCTGGCGGAAGATCACCCCACCAACCAATTGGTTGCGCAACTGCTGCTAGAGCGCCTCGGCTACACGTGTATTACCGTGGGTAACGGCCTTGAAGCGCTGGATGCGGTCGCCCGGCAGCCCATTGACGTCATTTTTATGGACGTACAAATGCCCGAACTCGACGGCTTGGACGCCTCGCGCCGACTTGGCACGCTGTACCCGACGCGCAAACGCCCCTGGATTGTGGCGATGACCGCCAACGCGATGGAAGGCGACCGCGAGGTATGCCTGCGCGCAGGCATGGACGATTACATCAGCAAGCCGATCAACGCCCAAGCGCTCGGCCGCGCTCTAGCCAACGCCCACGCCTGCCTGGTGCTGCGGCGGTAAGATCCGAAAAACCAGCCGCCAAAAAACGCCAACAACGGACCCGAAACAACGTTCAACATCCCCGACAACGTCCAACATCCAACATTGAACATCCAACGTTCAACCAACCCCAGCCACCCGCACTCCACCTCGGTCATTGGCCCTTGGTCCTTGGTCATTGTTCATTGGTCCTTGGCCGCCCGCCCTCCCCTTGAACGTTGGATGTTCAATGTTGGATGTTGAACGTTCTCCGCCTCCGCCCCTCCGCCCCAGACGACACGGAGGTCGTCCCTCCGACAGAAAAACGATCCCCCTCAACAACGTCCAAAACTGAACATCCAAGTACCCCGAGCCAACCCCACTCCGGTTTGATCATTGGCCATTGGTCATTGGTCCTTGGTCCTTGGTCATTGGTCCTTCGCCCCTCAGCCGCTCCTCCTCCCCCATGACGCTCCCCCTCCTCCTTCGCGCAGCCAAGCTCCGCACGATTACCCCGCTGGTGATCGTGATCGGCCTCACCTTGAGCGCTGCGCTCACGTGGCAGGCCGAGAAGACCGCTGCCACCACCGACCTCCATCGCTTCCAGCGCTTCAGCGAGCGCATCCAGACAGAGGTCACCCGCCGCGTCCTCCGGTTCGAATACGGCCTGCGCGGCACCATGGCGCTGTGGCCGGCCAGTAAGTCCGCGGAGCGCGGTGAATTTACGAAGATGGTGAATGCCCGCGACCTGCCCATCGAGTTCCCCGGTGCCATGGGACTCGGTTTTATCAAACGAGTAGAGCGCGACGCTGTTCCCGCATTCCTCGCCGCAACCCGCGCCGACGAAGCGCCTGATTTCGAGGTCAAAACCGGAGGCACGGCGACCGACCTATTTGTCATCGAGTTCATCGAGCCGCTGGCCCAAAACCAAACCGCCCAAGGCTACGATGTCGGCCAGGAAACCAAGCGCCGCGCGGCCGCCGAACGTGCCATGCTCACCGGCCAGGCCGCGCTCACCGAGCCCATTATCCTGGTGCAGGCCAAGGACGAAGGCCCCGGCCTCCTGTACTTCTATCCCGTCTACAAAAACGGCACCCACCCCGTCACGCCCGAGCAACGCCGCGCCGCCTTGTTAGGCTGGACCTACATGCCCATCGTCGCCTCGCGCGTCTTTGCCAACCTGACCGAGGAGGTCGGCGGCGAACTCGATTTTGACCTGTTTAACGGTGAAGGGTTCGACCCGGCGCAAAAAATCTTCGACGCCGACAACCACCTGAACGATTCGGCCCACCCTCCAACTAAGGCATACTACGCCGACCGCCAATTTCACACCACCTTCCCAGTGACGGTCGGAGGGCTCACGTGGACGCTGTCCACCAGCACGACGCCGAAGTTCGCCCGCACCTCGCGGCTCGGCGTTTACAGTGCGGCACTGGGCGGTC
>JBILJE010000065.1:0-12931 GCA_044377395.1 Rariglobus sp.
CCTGCACCGACAGGCATTCCGGCTGGTGCGTTCACCTAAACGGTGCGCCAAACCCCTGGTTTTGTCTCATCCGCACCGTAAAAGCCCCCTGCCGCTCGGTCGCCGGGGGGCGGGCGGGGAGCCTGCGTCGGCATAAAGTCTAACCTAATGGGTTATACTTTTCCTGCTGGTTTCAGCGTTTATAGGACTTCGCGTTCAAAATGAGCTTAACGAAATCGGTTCATCGGTGAGCGGTTGCCTTTGGGTAAACACCCTGAGCTCACGCTCAAGGCCACGAGGATTGTGCTCACGAAGCGGGTGGCCTTGAGAGTGAGCTCAAGGATGCCGTGCCTGAACCAGAACGCTAATGAGTGTAAGCTGATCGTCGCCGGCGACGATTTTTCCCGTCGTGCAGATTAAGTTGTTGCTCGATTTGACAGACACGAAAGCCGTTTTAGCTTCTGCGCATCAATCCCCCCACGCGATGACTTACACCGAAGATCGTTCAGCTTGGTTTGAAGGGCAAGGGCTCTGGCAACACGTCCCCGCCTCCGATTGGCAGGACTGGTCTTGGCAACTTAAGAACCGGATCACTTCGCTGGAGGGTCTGGAGCGCTTTATGACGCTCACCGCTGACGAGCGCGCCGGCGTGCTCTTTGCCGGCCACAAGTTGGCGATGTCGATCACCCCGTACTTTTTTAACCTCATCGACCGCAATAACCCGAACTGCCCCATTCGCCTGCAGATGATCCCTCGTTCCGGCGAGGGGCAGCTGCAGGCCGAGGAGATGCTCGATTCGCTCGGCGAGGACGAACATTCGCCAGTCCCGGGCTTGGTTCATCGCTACCCGGACCGCGTCCTGTTTTTAGTGACCGACCGGTGCGCTTCTTATTGCCGGTACTGTACCCGTAGCCGGCTCGTTTCCAACGCGCAGGACTATAATTTCCACCCCGAATACGAGCAGGGGCTGCGCTACATTGAGGCGCACCCCGAGATTCGCGACGTGCTGCTGTCGGGCGGTGACCCGCTGCTGCTCTCCGACCGCAAGCTCGACCACCTGTTGGGTCGGCTGCGTGCGATCAAACACGTGGAGTTTATCCGCATCGGCTCACGCATTCCGGTGTTCCTGCCCCAGCGCATCACCCCGGAGCTGTGCGAGGTGTTTAAGAAACACGGGCCGATCTGGATGAGTATCCATGTGAACCACCCCAAGGAGGCGACTGCCGAAGTGAAGGCCGCCTGTGAGCGGTTGGCGTTTGCTGGCGTGCCTTTGGGTAACCAAAGCGTGCTGCTCAAAGGCGTGAACGACGATGCCGAGGTCATGACCGCGCTCGTGCACCGGCTGCTGCGGATGCGCGTGCGGCCTTATTACCTTTACCAGATGGATCTCATCACGGGTGGGTCGCACTTCAAAGTCGATGTGCGTAAGGGGCTTGAGATCATTCAGGCGCTGCGCGGTCACACCACCGGTTATGCGGTGCCGCAATACGTGATCGATGCGCCGGGTGGCGGCGGCAAGGTGCCGATTAACCCGAATTACATCGAAAAAATCACCGACACCGAGGTGGTGTTTAATAATTACGAGGGCCTCACATTCCGCTATCCACTCACGTCCACCCCCGTGGAGGCGGACGAAGACGCCCTGCCGGCCAAACCGGTGCGACTCCATGAGGAGTTGCACGGCTGAGGTGGGAGTGGCGCGCAAGGTGAGGATGCCGCCATTTCCCTGCGCTCACGCGCAAGGCCACGGTAGAAGTTCGCTTGAGTGCTCCGTGTGGCCTTGCGCGTGAGCGCAGGGGGGGGCGTCGCGGTATCAGTACCGCTCGAACCGGCTGAGTATGCGTAACGGGAGAACTTCAAACTTCCTACCGGTGCAATTCTGGGAAAAACAGCGGGGCGCTCAGCGCCAGTCCGTCGGCCACACTGGTAAACTCTTCGCCGTCACGCAGTTTGCCTTCGCCGAAACGGGTCACGAACTCCGCTCGCAGGCTGCGAATGAGGGAGGTTCCTCCCGTAAGGAAAACCGTCTCGATGTCCGCCGGCACTAGCTTTGCCTCGGCCAGGAAAGTGTCGAGGTAGCCGGTGATTTGCGCGGTGAGATCGGCGGAGTTTTTATTAAACTCGGAGCGGGTCAGGCGCAGATCGATGGGGATGCGCGGGTGGTTAAAGACGATCGGCGCGGTGACCTTTGTGGTCAGGGCGATTTTGGCGGCCTCGATGACCTGAAACAGGGCAAAGCCCTGGTTTTCGGTGATGAGGGCCTGGAAGCGCTCGAAGGCGGGAGGGTCGTTGGACAGGCCGGTCAAGCGCCAGAGCAGGTCGAGTTTCTTGGCGTTGCGCAGGAAGACGATCTGGTCCCATTGGCAAATCGTGCGGTAGAGCGAGTCGGGCACTTCGAGTTGTTTACCCCAACTGTCGTAGGTGGCGCCACGGCCGAAACGAGGTGTGACTTTGTGCCACATGGTGGCGGCGTCGTATTTGTTGCCCGCCACCGGCAGTCCGCCGGTGGCGAGGATGTCACCCATGCGGTCGGTCAGGCCCTGGCGCGCCGGGTCGAGTTGCACCACGGTGAAGTCCGAGGTGCCTCCGCCGAAGTCTCCCACCAGCACGCGTTCAGGCTTGGTGATGCGCGCCTCGTAGGCAAAGGCGGCGGCGATCGGTTCGTACTGAAAATGGATCTCGGTGAACCCGGCCAACTGGGCGGCCCGGCGCAGGCGTTCCTCGGCCATTTCGTCTTCGGCGGCTTCGACCGAAAACACGGCCGGGCGACCCAGCACCACCCGTTTCACGTCCTGGCGGGTGACGGAGTCGGCGCGTTTTTTGAGGTGCTGGAGGAAAATCGCGATCAGGTCCTCGATGGTGTAGCTCTGGTTGTCGATGAGTGTCTCGGTGAAGGAGGCGAAGGGCAGGATGGTCTTGATTGCCTGAAAGAAGCGCCCGCGCATTTCGTCTTCGACGTAACGCAATTTAGCGGCGTTGCCCAAGACGGGGCCGCTGCGCCCGCTCGATTTGGGGAAGTACAAAAAGGTGGCGTCCACTCCGGCTATCCGCGGGTCGCGCACTAGGGTGCGCGTGGTGGCATTCCAAATCGTGACCGCTGAGTTGCTGGTGCCAAAATCGATGCCGTAAATAAAAGTGTCCATGCTTGAGGCAGAGCTATGGAGCGCGCCGCCGGGAGCTACGAGCTATAAGGTGCGCGCTGCACGCAAGGCGCTGAGAGCCGCGAGCCGTAAGCTATGAGCGGGGCGCGTTCGAAGCAGAAGCGTTACGGGGCGAAAAGTAGCGCAGACTTCAAGTCTGCTCCTGGTTGCCTGGGCTGGATTGAGTCAAAGCAGACTGGAAGTCTGCGCTACTCCCTGCGGCCAAACCCCAGAAACTCGAATCCGTGAACTTTTTATTCATTAATAATGTTTGGGTTTTTGATTCAAAGGTGGGGGGCGCGGGGATTCAGCCGGGGTTGCAATCCGGGTGTGTTTTCCCGTCTCGCCAGCACCTACTTTAGGCCCTGGGCGGCACCCCGTGGAGTTGGGGAAAAGCGGGCTGCTCAGCCCTTTGATTTGGAGGTGAAAACCTCCTCTCGAAATCAGGTTTTTCGGGCTACGTTGCGGCCATTACCCCCGTCCGATTTTTGGCCCGTTCCGAGGCGTTTAATTTCTTAAAAACGGCTCGTTCTTAGCGATTGGCGGCCAGGCGCACCCTTCCGGCCGCTCCTTCCTCCGCGTTGCCCTCTAAACCTCTTTGAGGCCGTGACGAAAAAACTCCGTTTCCTTGCGGTTCTGGCCATCGGCTTGTGCATGGCCAACACCTCTGGTGGATCGCTCGCCGCCAAGTCGGCGCTGCCTCCCCGTTACGAGGTCGCGACTCCACTTGAGGCGCGTTTACTCGCTGGGCCGCAGTGTATCGCCGTGCTCGGAACCGGCAGTATGCGACCCTACATCCCCGCAAGCACCGACCCGCGCCGGATCGTGGCTTATGCCTCCACCGAACAAACGCCTTACGCCGAGCTAAAAAAGGGCGAGTTGGTGGTGTACCGCTGGCAGGGCGGATTCATCGTGCACCAAATCGTGGCTCGTCAGGGCGATAACTGGATTTCCTCAGGTTTGGCTAATCGCCGCTACGATGCGGTGCACGTGACGCGCGAAACCTACGATCGCCGCGTGGTTCGGGTCTACGTGATCAAGCCTTGAGGGCAGAGCGTCGGCTTGTCATAAAGTAGCGCAGACTTCCAGTCTGCCTCGAGGCTTTGGCTGAGCAGATGCGAAGCAGACTGGGAAGTCTGCGCTACTTGGCCTGCAAGCGGGCCCTTGTCTGCAATCTGCGGCTTAGGCGTCCGTTGTTTGGATCGGTTAACAGCCCGGTTAACCGCCCGTGCAGTGCCTCCCGCAAGCCGCGCTTGCGCCGTCGCCCGCGTACCAACACAAACTCCCTATGTCTCCGCCCGTCCTCATTCTCGCTTCCGCTTCTCCTCGCCGCCGTCAGTTGCTGGCCGAGTTGGGGCTGGCCTTCGATACCGTGACCGCCCCAGTGGTCGAAAACGAGGATCCCTCCACCGATCCGCGCGTGATGGTCGCTTACAATGCCTCCATCAAAGCCGAGTGGGTCGCCTCCCGTAACCCAATCGCCTGGGTGCTCGGCGCCGATACCACCGTCTACCTGGAGGGCTGCGCGCTGAACAAACCCCGCGACGCCGCCGAGGCCCGCGCCATGCTCCGCCGGCTTAGCGGACGCACCCACACCGTGTTCACCGGCATCGCCTTGCGGAATATTTTGCACAACGTCCGCATCGACGAGGGCGTCGCCAGCGAGGTCACTTTCCACACCCTCGACGAGGCCCAAATCGAGGCCTATCTCGCTCGCGTCCACACCCTCGACAAGGCCGGCGGTTACGCCATCCAAGAACACAGCGAGTTGATCGTCGCCGGCTACACCGGCTCGTTGAGCAACATCATCGGCCTGCCCGTTGAGGAAACTAAACGCCTTTTGACGCGTTGCGGTTTGCTCCCTGCCTGAGTTTTTTGGCGCCCCCGTCCATGCTCAAACCGTCCGCCCAACCCGAAGCACCCGCGCCAGCATCGCCCCCGCGGCGTCGGCTTGCGCGGGCCGGCGGGCGCTGGTGGCGCTGGTCGACGCACGCCGACACCCGCGCCGTTCAAATTGGCGTTGTCTCAACGATTCTCGTCCATGGCCTGATCCTGCTGTTGGCCCCGCAGATTGAACAATTCATCAGTCCCGAGAGCGCCGAGGTGGTTGCCGAGGATTGGGCGAGCAAGGAGTTGCAAATCGAGTTGGCCCCCGTCGTCGTCGTGCCCGCCCTGCCGGAGCCGCAGCGCGTGCAGTTGCCCCAATTCGTCGAGGCCAATCCCAACGCGCCCGACAACGCGCCCGACAAAACCGATCTCGTCGCCGCGCAAAACCAGCAGGTTGCCCAACTCCTGCCCACGCCCAAGGGCCAGAGCGACGCGCCCGCTTCCAAGGGCGACCCGTCCACTCATTCCTCCGTGCTCGTCGACGGCCAGCACACCGAGTCGCGTCCGGCCAGCGTCCAAGTTCCGACACCTACAGCGCTCAAGCCGCAGCCCGCGCCCGCTGCTTCGACCCCTCCGCCCGCCGAGCTGACCCAGTCCGCCGCAGCCGAGACGGCCGCGCAGGAGGCCGCCCGCCGCGCGCAGTCGCCCCTGTCCGGATCCGAAAAATTTCAGGGCGACAACCCGTCGGGCTACGGCACGCAGGTCGCCCCCGCCTCCCCGGCAGTGTCCGCCACCGTGACCGAGCGCGTTGAGGGAACGGTCGACGCCAAAACCGACACCGGCGCTCGCACGGGGCTTTATTACAAGGTCGACGCCAAGCGCCCGCAGTCCCGCCCGACGCTTTCCCCCGCTATCGCCCGAGGCCGCTCCGCACCGCTAGCCGACCGCGTCCTGGGCACCGAGAACATCGGGGCGGTCGCCTACAACGCCAAGTGGTCGGCCTACGGCGAGTACATGCAAAAATTAATCGAGACGGTGCAAAGCCAGTGGGACCGCATCCTCGACCAGAGCCGCGTCTCACCGCCCTCGGGCACCAAGGTCACGGTGGTGTTTCGTCTCGATGCCAAGGGCGAGGTTGCCGAGATCGTCAAAGTTTCAGGTGGCGGCGGACGCAGCGCGCAGGACGCCTGCTTGAGCGCCATCGTCGCCCGCGCACCTTATGGCGTCTGGTCCGACGATATGATTGGCGTCCTCGGCCAATCACAGGAGATTACCTTCAGCTTTTTCTATAATTAAACACCACACATGAGCGCCTTACCTGCCAAATTTTGGGATCAACTGCCACTGGGCACCGGCGTGACATTGCTGCACATCGACGCCAACGGCCTGGCCGCCCTCAGCAAGCCCGAGGGCGTGCTCTCGCATCCGAACATGGAAAGCGAAGTCCCGCGCGCCCTGCTCACCGTGCCCTACGACATCAAAGACGAGAGCTTTAACTGGACTCCCGCCGACGTCCCCGGTGCCGCCGCCCGCCGCCTGTATTTGTTAAACCGCCTCGATTCGGCCACCTCCGGGGTGATCTTGGTCACGGCTAACCAGAAGCTCGCCACCTACATGCGCGAGCTCTTCCTCAAAAAAGACATCCGCAAGCTCTACCAAGCCGTGGTGTTTGGGAAACCTTCCGAGGCTTCGCAGCTCTGGCGCGACCGCCTCTCGGTGCAGAAAAAGCGCGCCAAGATTCGCGTTGGCATGGGCAACCACTCCGATGCCGCCGCCAAAGCCTCCGAGTCGCGTATGACGGTCATCCGCCAAAAGCGCGACGTGGTGCCGCCCCTGGCGCTAATCCAACTGGAGCCGCTCACCGGCCGCAGCCACCAGTTACGCGTGCAATGTGCCGGGCGCAACCTGCCCATCGTTGGCGACCTGACCTACGGCGATTTCCCCGCCAACAAAGCCTTCGCCAAAGCCACCAGCCACAAGCGCCTCTTTTTGCACTCTTACGAGACGAGCTTCGACTACGATTGGCAGGGCAAAAAATTCCATTTCGCGGCCACGGCCCCGCTGCCCGCCGAGTTCGCCCAACTGCTCTGAACCGTAGGTGCGTGCAGACCGGTAAAAGACGATCACGGTAATGAACCCAAAACCACCAACCGTTTTTTTACCGCTAATGGACGCTAAAGGACGCTAATTCGGAACGATGCAAATGCTGATTTTGTTATGTTAATTAGCTTTCAAGCTGAGGCTTACGGAATCCTTGAGCTCACGCTCAAGGCCACACGCTTAGCGAACACACTCCTCGTGGCCTTGAGCGTGAGCTCAAGGTGTTTCACCGAATCACGAACCAAACCCACCAACCGTTTTTAACCGCTAATGGACGCTAAAGGACGCTAATTAGGAACGATGTAAATGCTTGGGTTTTATTAGCGCCCATTAGCGTCCATTAGCGGTTAAAAATGCCCGTTTCCTTCATGAAGCCCCCACTCGTTTTCGCGGCCTATATTGCCTTCTTTTCTTTGTTCGTTTCGCTGCCGTCCGCTCACGCCTTCAGCACCGTGCAGCTCAAAAACGGTGCTTCGCTCGACGCCGAGGTCATTTCCGAAAAAGCCGACCGCCTCGTTGTCGATCTCGGCTTCACCGTTCTCTCCGTTCCGCGTGACGAGATTGAGAGCGTCAAACCTCGCACCGAGCCCGGTGCCGCACTTCCGGTGCTGGAAACCGCCACCGCCGACCTTTACCGCATCGCCGCTGGCTTGCCTACGCTCTCGGTCAAAGAAAACGTCGACCGCGTCGGCGAGGCCGTGGTTTTGGTGCGCACGCCGGTCGGCCTCGGCTCCGGTTTTTTGATTCATCCGTCCGGCTACATCGTGACCAACGAGCATGTCATCGCCGGCGAATATAACATCAGCGTTACCCAATTCCGGCGCGGCGCCACCGAGCTGGAAAAGGTCCAGTACAACAAGGTCCGCATCGTCGCCCTCGACTCCCGCCTCGACCTCGCGCTGCTGAAAATCGAGGACGCCAGCCCGACGCCGTTTCCGACCGTGTCGTTGGGCGGCGATGCGACGCTCAACGATGGTCAGGCGGTCTTCGCCATCGGTAGCCCGCTCGGGCTCGATCGCACGGTTTCCCAAGGCATCATCAGCTTGCACGCCCGCTTGCTCGACGGGCAGCTTTACATCCAGACCACCACGCAAATTAACCCCGGCAATTCCGGCGGCCCGTTGTTCAACCTGCGCGGCGAGGTGGTCGGGGTGAACAACATGAAGGCGATGGAAGTCGGCGTGGAAGGGCTCAATTTCGCCATCCCGATCGACGTGTTGAAAAACTTCCTGCGCAACCGCGACGCCTTCGCCTTCGACCCGCGCAACCCCAACGCCGGCTACCGTTACTTGCCGCCACCCCAGCCGGTGAAGGCCGCCGTCGGTACAGTCGCTCCGACCCACGCCAAACCCTGAATTTATCCCCCATGCACCTGATCCAAAAAGTAGCGCAGACTTCCAGTCTGCTTCGATCCCTAAAAACACCCGGAGCAGACTGGAAGTCTGCGCTACTTTTGCGACCCGGAGCTAACTGGCGAACCTCGCTACTTCTCCCTTTTTTCCTTATCGCGGCCACTTGGCTGCCGGCCTCCCCAAAGCTGCCGTTGGCCAATCTCGTCGACGACCAAACGCTGCTCGCGCTCTCAGTCAGCGATGCGCCGGCTCTCTTGCGCGGCTGGGACGCCAGCCCGCTGGCTGCCTCTTGGGGCGACCCGAAAATCGTCAAATTCCTCGCTCCACTTCGTGAGCAGATGCAGGTCGATCAATGGGACACTGAAACCCAGGCCGCCACCGGTTTGAGCGTGCGGGAGTTACTCGGCCTGGTCGAAGGCGAGGTGTTCTTCGCGCTGCCTTCCTTTGATTTCAGCAACGTTAACCCCAAAGCGCTTCCGGCGTTCCTGCTCGCACTCGAAGTCGGCGAACGCGGGTCGAAAATCGAGAAAATCCTGGCCGACGCCGCCGAGAAGCGCGGGCTCAAGGAGGAAATCGAAACCTTCGCCGGCGTGCGGGTGCATGTGCGAGCGCTGAACGCGCCCCGCGACGCGGATGCGGCTGCGGAAGCGGATGCGGCCACGCCAAGCGAAACGCGTGCACCGCGCACCTTGGCTTGGGCGCTGGTGGACGGCGTGTGGTTAATCAGCACCACCAAGGAGCGGGTGTTTGCCGCGATCGACGCCGTGCACCAGGGCGGGCTGCCCGCTTCACTGGGGGCGAGCGAACGCTTCCAGCGCACCCGCCAGCGCGTGGGCGCAGCGCAGGCGTTGGCTTACCTGAATTTGCCGGCGATTTATCCACTCATTCAGGAAGCGGTGGTGGCTGCTAAAGCCAAGTCCGCAGGCAAGCCCAATGCCCTCGGTCTCGACCCTGAGGCGGTCCTCAAAGCCCTGGGTCTCGACGTGTTGGGCGAGGCTTACGCGGCGGTGGCGCTGGAGCCGACGCAGGCGCGCCTCGACACCGGCCTGGCTTACACGGAGGAACGCGGAGTGATGCGGCTGGTTGCTTATCAGCCCGGCCCGACTTCGCAGCCTGACTGGGTGCCGGCCAAATGGCCCAACGTCTCCACCGCGCGTTTCAGCGTGCCCAAGGCCTATGCCGGGCTGGAGGCGCTGGTCAACGAGGTCAGCCCGATGCTCTTCGGCATGGCGCAGGGGCAATTGCGCTCGTTCGACAAAAAACTCGGCGTTGACCTGCGCCGCGACTTGATCGGCAGCCTGGGCGATGACCTGGTGATCGCCTACGCGTTGCCGCCTGGGCAGGACGCGGGAACCGTGCCGGCGTGGACGCAGATGGATCAGTTGATCGCCGTTTCGTTGGTTAACGAGGAGGCGTTTTTGCGCTCGGTGAACGCGCTCAAGGCGCTCGCCGGTCCGGCGGCCGAACAGCTGTTCACGCAGCGGGATTATTTGGGCAACACTCTCTACACGCTCAACGTGCCGACTGCGCCCGGAGCCAGCGGGGCGGCGCGGGGATTTAGCTATGCGATCGCGCAAAAAATGCTGCTCGTCGGTATCGGTTCGCCGGCGACGGTGGAAGGCGCGCTGCAGGGCATGGCCTCGGGGGCGGGTGGGTTTTGGCAACGCGACGACGTCAAGGCCTCGCTCGCCGACCTGCCGCCCGATGTGGTCTCACTGCAAGTTCAGGATCTTCGCGTGTTGCTCGCCTCGCTGGTCGAGTCGGTTGTTGAGTACCAAGCCGCTCTCAACGCCGGTAAACCCGACGATGCGAAGCTGTCTTTTGTGGACGTTGAAGCGCGTCCTGATGCTGACGTGTGGGCACGCCACTGGGGGCTTTCGTCAGGTTACGTGACCCGCACGCCCGAAGGACTGTTTAGCACCAACCGGCTGGTTTATCCGCAACCCTGAAACGGCTTAGAGTAGCGCTAGACTTCCCGTCTGCTCTGCTCCGTCCCCACCACCAAAAATCCAGCAGACTGGAAGTCTGCGCTACTTTTCGGAAACCCAACCCTACGAATGCGCTCCTTTGTTAACTACGGCTCGACTGCTCTCACCGGTTTCGGACTGGCCCTGGTTTTAGCTTCTGGTTCGGCCGCCGTCATCCATGCCGCCGCCCCTGAGGTCGCGCTGGCCGGCCCGCTGGTGCAAAAGCTCGATTGGAACACCCGCTCGCTTCAGTCCGCCGATATCAACGCCGACGGCCTGCTCGACCTGGTTGTAGCCAACAACGACCGCGCCACTGTCGATATCCTCTTTCAACTCAAAGCCGGCGCCGATCCGCTCGCGGCGATGGCAACTTCAGCGTCGGCTTCGACCCCAGCTTCAGTTGTTGCCCCAGCCGCATTCCCCGGCGGCAAAACCGCGCGCGCCAACCGCTGGGAACCCGTGGTCGAGGACGCCCGCTTCCGCCGCGAACGCGTCACCACCGGCGTCACCATGTACGATCTGGCCACCGGAGACCTCAATGGTGATGGCCGCCCCGACTTGGTTTACACCGGCGATCCCCAGGCCCTCACCGTGCACTATCAGCAGGCCGATGGCTCATGGTCCGAGTCGCGCCTGACCGAGGCTCCTGCGCCCAGTCTAGCGGTGGGTAGCCTGCGTCTGGCCGATCTCAACGCGGACGGCCGCACCGATTTGGTCATGCTCGGGTTGAAGGAACTGGCGATTTTTCGCCAAACCGAATCGGGCGAACTGGCCGCGCCGGTGCGCCTGCCGCTTGCCGATGAAAACTGCTACGGGTTGGAAATCGTCGATCTCGACGGTGACGGCCGCCCCGATCTGGTTTATCTGAGCAACACCCGCCGCGATGCGCTGCGCGTGCGCCTGCAAAATGCCCAAGGCCAGTTCGGCCCCGAGCAGCCTTACGCGATCAAGGACGCGCGCTGTACCTTGCAAATCCTCGCCCCCGCCGACGCCGCCAAAAAACAGCCGGCCCGCCTGGTCTTCGCCCAGCAACGTACCGGACAATTGGAGTTTTTTAATCTGGAGCTGGGGAAACAAGCGTTAGGGAAAAAAGAGGCAGGGAAAAAGGACAAGGCGGACGCCGCCCCCATGCTGCGTCCGCGGGTGTTTACTCCGCGTGCCGCTGGCAAGACTGCCGCCGCCTACGCCACGGGCGATTTCAACGGCGATGGGCTCGCCGACATCGCGGTGAGTGACGCCGATGGCGCCCAGGTTTTTGTCTACTTCCGCCAGTCTGACGGCGGCTTTACGGTGGCTGAGCGGTTCCCGACATTTGCCGATATTCGTAGCCTGGCGGCGGGCGATTGGGACGGCGACGGCCGGGCCGAACTGGTGGTGGCCAGCACCAAGGAACAGTCGGTGGGCTTGGGGCGCTTCAACGCCGAGGGCCGGCTCGATTATCCTCAGCCCTTGCCCGGCACCGGTCGGCCTCTCGCAGTGGCCGCCGGCGACCTCGCGGGAACGAAAACCCTGAGGATCGTCGTGCTGCGCGAAGAGAAGGGGAAACGCTGGCTGGATTTTATTACCCGTAATCCGGCCGGTGAGCCCGTCGTCACGCGCACAGTGGATCTGGCCGGACTCAAAACCGACCCGCGCGGGCTGCGCCTCATCGACGCCAATCAAGACGGGTTGCTCGATGTGGCGGTGTTCACCCCGCTCGATTCGCTGCGTCTGTACCTCCAGGAAAAAGAGGGAACGTTTACCGATGCGGCGGCCACGGCGGGTTTCCGCAAAGGTCTGGTGGATAATTTGGAGGCGAGTGCGTTGTCCACCGGCGATGTGAACGGTGACGGCAAGAGCGAGTTATTGGTGAGTGCGGGCGGTTTTGCCCGTGCGCTGCGGGTGGATGCGGCGGGCGAGCTCACGGTGGTGGATCAGTTCAACGCCCGCGACAGTACGGCCGAGATCACGGCGGCGTGGGTGTTGCCGGCGGTCAAGGGCAAGCGGCCCGAGGTTCTGCTCTACGATCGCAAAGGTGAACAGTTCCAACGCCTGCGGGCGAACGCTCGCGGGGTTTACGAGGTGGTCGACACGGTGCCGGTGGGGCGCATCGACGTGGTCGGGGCCGAGCTGAAAATCGGCGCGAAGACGGGGGCTGCGGAGCTTTTCGTGTGGGGCAAAGACCGCTTTTGGTGGCTGCCGTTGGAGCAGGGCGACTTCACCGCACGCACGGTGGAAACCTATACGACCGACCTGCCTGATGTGGCTTACAGCGATGTGGTGGCGGGCGACCTGACCGGCGACGGCAAAGTCGAACTCGTTGCCCTCGATCCGGAGCGCAACGTGATCGAGGTGCTGGCGCATGACGAGGCGGCGAAAACCTGGGTGAGCCGGCTGCATTTCCGCGTATTTGAGACCGATGAGCACCACCAAGCGCGCAAAGGCGAGGCGTTGGAGCCGCGCGAGGTCGTCGTGGCCGACGTGACCGGCGATGGGAAAAAAGACCTGCTGCTGCTCGTCCATGACCGGGTGCTGATTTATCCGCAGCCGTGAGAGGCGGAAGTAGCGAGTAGCGGGTATCGAGTAG
>JBILJE010000301.1:0-3802 GCA_044377395.1 Rariglobus sp.
TTCCAGCTTCGCCTCACGGAGCCGTTGCACCAGCGCCCTGTCGATCGGCCAACCCGCGCTCACATCGAGTCCTGCAAAACCCTCGGCCTGACAAAAACGAATCATCTCAGCGAGTTTATCGGGGGCCGAATCCGGCGTATCCGCCAAAAAAAACGCAGGGCAGCGGGGCAGCGCACGCTTGGCTTCACTCAGCGTAGCCGCCTCGAAGCTGATTAACACGATTTGCTCCAGCGGAACTGGGCCCGCCTCGATTGCACGTCGCAAAGCGGGCACGAGTCCCTCGGCGGCTTTTAATTCCACGTATATCCGCCGCCCGCTGGGCACGGTTGCAAGCACTTCAGCCAAGGTCGGCACTCGCTCGTGGCGATAGGCCGCGCCTTTCCATACGCCCGCATCCAGTTTTTGGATTTCAGCCAAGGTTAACTCATCCACCCGTGCGTCTCGGCCGGTGGTGCGCAACAACGTGGGATCATGAATTGCCACCACCTGCCCATCGCGCGTGAGGTGCACGTCGATCTCAACGGCGTCGGCCTGTTGCGCCCAGCCGAGTGACACGGAAGCGACGGTGTTTTCCGGGGCTTCCTGCGAAGCACCGCGATGCGCAACGAGAATGACGGGGTGGTTCATGGCCAAAATCAGTCAAAAAGTCCGCCCTGACGCAACGCCGCACGTTTATCCGCATCAAGCGTGCTCATCTCCATCAGCCAGGCGCAGGACTGGCCGGCCAAAGCGGGTTCTGCTGCCAGCCGAGTCAGCAGCAGCGCCCCTGCCAGCGCATCGTAAAGTGCCGCGTGATACCGCCGCCGATCAGGCGGACAATGTCGTTCGGCTAACTCATCGAGTTGCCCCTGTAGCCCGAACACCGCCACCACATCGGCCAGTTTAGCCGAAGCCAACGACGGATAGAGCTGGGGGTAGAGCCGCCCGGTGTCGATCCACGGCCCCCAGTCGGTGAGCGCCTGACCGGGTCGGGCGAAATCGGGTGAGGTCCGCGGGTAGGGCCAGGCCGATTTAACGAGGGTATTTTCCGCGTTGGCGAAATGCGCCGCCAGCGGCCCTGTTTCACGCCACTGGGCGAAAGCCTCAAAGTCCTCGGTGAACGGAGCGTGTTGGGCGACCGCTGCCGCCTCGATGCCATGAATGGCCGCATCCTCGGCGCGGATTCGGCCCATGGCCCGGCACAGCCGCGTTTGAGTGGAAACCACCTCCGTGCCACGCAACGTGACCACCCCGTATTCGAGAATACCAGACGCAATGCTGCCCTCGAAATCGACGAAGTGAATGAGTTGTTCTGTCCAAGTGTTGCCCACGGAACACTCGGAACACACGGAACGGACGGAGTCGAAACCTAGTTCCGCTCAAAAAAATTTCCGTGTATTTCGTGTAATCCGAGGGCAAACATGTCTCCTGTGGATCTTACGCCCTACCGCTCGTTTCTAAAAGAACTCGCTCTGCAAAGCGGCGAATTCATCCGACCGCACTTCGCCAACCCATCGTTGGCCGTTGAATTTAAATCCGATAAGTCGCCGGTGACCGCTGCCGACCGAGGGGCCGAGGAACTGCTGCGCACGCTCATCGCCGCCAAGTTCCCCGCCCACGGAATCATCGGCGAGGAACACGGTAACGACCGCCCCGACGCCGAATTTGTCTGGGTACTCGATCCGATCGACGGCACCAAGGCGTTTATCACCGGGGTGCCACTGTGGGGCACGCTCATCGGCCTTCTGCATAATGGCCAACCCATACTCGGAGCGATTCACCAGCCCATCTTGCATCAACTCATGATTGGCGATGGGCGCGTCACCACGCTCAACGAGCGTCCGGTGACGGTGCGGACCTGCTCGCGCATCGAAGAAGCCACGCTGCTCACCAGCGACCCGCTCAACCCGGCTATCTATCAAAACGGGGCCGCCTACGACGCCTTAACCAAGCGCGCCCGCTTGGTGCGAACCTGGGGGGATTGTTACGGTTACCTGCTGCTGGCCGCTGGCTGGGCCGACGTGGCCATGGACCCGATCATGAACCCTTGGGACATCGCCGCGTTGGTTCCCGTGATACGCGGCGCCGGCGGAGTGATTACCGACTGGCAAGGTGGCGTGGCCTACCCGGCAGAGTCCACCGTCGCCGCCGGCCCCGGCCTGCACAGCCAGGTGCTCGCCGCACTCGCCGCGCGCACCGCCTGAGCCGAATCCATACAGGCTTTTACCTTCTAACCCGATTTCACGTATAAACACCCTTAGTCATCATGAACTGTCTTAAAAAATCATCCCTTTATTTGGTCTTAACTTTGGCCCTCGTCGGTGCGAGTCATCTCTCTGCGGAAAAAATGCTGCTGACCGACAAACAAGGGCGCTCTCTCACCGCCGACGTGCTCGCCGTCGAAAAGGCCGCTGGAAAGGTGAAAATCCAACGTGAAGACGGCCAGATTTTCAGCCTGCCCCTCGAGAACCTGAGCCAGGCAGATCATGACAAACTCTTGAAGCTAGCGGACACGTTAGCAGCTGCAGAGGCCGCTAAACCACTCAAGCCCGACGCCATCAAATTGGAGCTTAGCCGCGGCAATTTTAAGACCACCAAAAAAACCGAGGACGTCACACTCACTTCAGGAGACACCGTCAAAGACGGGTTAACCATTACCCAAGAAAACTGGGGTTACGCGCTGACGATCTCCAATCGTACGCCCAAACCCATCGACGAACTCCGCGCGGAATATCGGCTCTTCGCCACCGTGGATAGCATGGGCGTCGCGGATGATAAACTGGTTTTGAAAAAGAAGGCCTATAAAACCCCTATCGAAAAAATCGAAGCATTGGACAAAACCACCCTGCGCACCGAAACAATCGTGGCAGTCAAAATGGCGTTCAACGGCAACATCGTAGCGGCCAAAACGGGTCGCAGTGAATCCGGTGAACGCCTCTATGGCATTTGGCTGCGCGTGTTCCGCGGCGACCAACTCGTCCAGGAAATTGCCATGCCGGACAGCTTGCGCACCAAAGAAAAATGGTGATTCGAGGGGGAGGGCCGCGCCGGAGCGCGCCCCTACTCACCACTTCGCATCAACAGGCCCGCTTAACGGCGGGCTTTTTTTGCGGGCGCCTTGTACTCAGCGGTGACGATGGAAGAAAAACCGCCGCGTGCCTTGAAGTCGGCGATAATCACCAACGAACGCGGTTTGAGCGCTTGCCCCAGATCGTCGCAGATCTTGTTGGTCGCAGCCTCGAAGAAGATGCCCTCGTTGCGGTAGGCGTGGAAATACAGCTTGAGCGACTTGAGCTCGACGCAGGTTTTGTCGGCCACGTAACGCACCGTGATGCTGGCAAAATCCGGATGGCCGGTCATTGGGCACACCGAGGTGAACTCATGGTGCGTGTGCGCGATGGTGAAATCGCGGTGTGGCGCAGGATTCGGAAAGGTTTCGAGGATTTTTGGATCAGCCATGTGGTGAAAAGTAGTGAGCACCGAGTAGCGGGTAGCGAGTAGAAATAATTCAGCATTCGGCAGGTTGAATGCCCGCTACTCACTACCCGCTACTCGCTCAGGTCGCCGTCTCGGTAAACCGCGCCTCGCGGATGACCGTGACCTTGATCGTACTGGGGTACTGCAGCTGCGTCTCGATGCGCTGACGGATTTCCTTGGCGATGGCGTGGGCCTGCTCATCGGTAACACTCTGGGGATTGACCACCACGCGTACCTCGCGGCCTGCCTGAATCGCGTAAGCGTGGTGCACGCCCTCGACCCCAACCGCGAGTTTCTCCAGTCGCTCAAGCCGCTGGATGTAGCCGGTCATCGACTCAGCGCGCGC
>JBILJE010000302.1:0-3800 GCA_044377395.1 Rariglobus sp.
GCAGCTGTGGCACGCGTCGCGGTCATGCGCAAAATGATCCATGTGCTTAATCGGCTTATCGCCGATCCAAACTTTATCCTTGTTCGTTAACACCGCTGCTCAGGGTGTTTACCCTCAGTTCGGCCGCACAAAAAAGCCTCCGCAGCACAGGGCTTGCGGAGGCGGGCGTGAAGCCGACGGCGCGTGGCGCCGGGAGCATTACTTGGCGAAAACGATCTTCGCGGTGTGGGACTTGGCGCGGGCGGCGGCGTTCTTGTGAACAACGCCGGACTTGGTGGCCTTGTCCATTGCGGAGACGTACTCGGCGGCGGCAACCTTGGCGACAGCCTGGTCGGTACCGGCGGCGGCCTTCTCCAACTTCTTGTGGAGAGTCTTCAGGCGGGTTTTAACGGCCTTGTTGCGGATGGTGAGGCGCTCGGATTTACGGGCGGCTTTGATAGCGGATTTCGTGTTGGCCATGGCGGATTAGAAATGGGTAAGCCGAACAGAAACCCAAACCTACGGGGGCGAGTCAAGGTCGATTTCGCGTCCAAACAGCTCAAATTGTAATCCGCTCCCCCGAATAGGGCCATTACCCGCGTCACATGGAGCGTTAACTCCCACCCTAAGTGAACACGGCGGCCACTTGTCACGCCCGGTTTAGGCCTCTGCACTAACAGGTAACGAGCCTTCATTAACTCGCTGCGGTGCGCTCTGGCAGCAGCCACTTTTTTCTTTCCAAATTCACTGTGTTCCAACGTCATTCGCGTTAAGTCCCATTATTCCGCCCGCCCCAAAAGACCACCCGCCCCATGCATTCCCCCTGCTCGAACCGCTACGCTACCCCAGGCCTCTATCGACGTTGTGGACGCTCAGGACTCCAGCTCCCGCTTCTCTCGCTCGGACTTTGGCATAATTTCGGCGGCGTAGATGCTTTCGAAAATGGTCGTGCGATTGTGCTCCGGGCATTCGATCTAGGCATTACCCACTTCGACCTCGCCAACAACTATGGCCCGCCGCCTGGCTCGGCAGAGGAAAACTTTGGCAAAATCTTAGGGGCAGATCTCGCCGCTCACCGCGACGAACTTATCGTTTCCACCAAGGCGGGCTACACCATGTGGAACGGTCCCTATGGCGACTGGGGCTCACGCAAATACCTCCTGTCGTCCCTCGACCAGTCGCTCAAACGCCTCCAGCTCGATTACGTCGATATTTTTTACCACCACCGCCCCGATCCCCAGACCCCGCTGGAGGAATCGATGGGGGCCCTAGCCCACGCGGTTCGCAGCGGCAAAGCCCTCTACGTTGGCCTATCCAACTATAAGCCTGAGGAAACCGCCCGCGCCGCCAAGATTCTACGCGAACTCGGCTCGCCTCTTCTCATCCACCAACCGAAGTACAATATGTTCAATCGCTGGATTGAGCCCGCTCTGCTCGACGTACTCGCCTCCGAAGGCGTCGGCTGCATCCCCTTTTCACCACTTGCCCAGGGCCTTCTCACCAACCGGTACCTCAATGGCATCCCTGCCGACGCTCGTGCCGCCAAGGCGCACGGCTTCCTCAAGGCGGATCACCTCACCCCGCAAACCCACGCCCAAATCCAAAAACTCAACGACCTCGCCCAAAGTCGCGGCCAATCCCTCGCCCAGATGGCGCTGGCCTGGACCGTGCGCGATCCACGCGTAACCACCGCGTTGATCGGTGCCAGTAAGGTGAGCCAACTGGAGGACAATTTCGCCTCGCTCCATACCCTCGATTTCAGCGCCGACGAACTCACGACAATCGACACGATTCTCGCCCACGCGCAGTGAACCTTGTTCTCTTCGACGCCGCCGAATTCTCGGTGCCCCTGCCCCGCACCGATGCGCGGGCCAAACACATCCTCGACGTTCTGCGCCGTCGCGAAGGCGACAGTGTTGATGTTGGCCTAGTCAACGGTCCTCTGGGAAAAGCCACGCTCACCGAGCTCGGCAGCGACGCGCTCACGTTCTTTTTTAACTGGGGTCCGCCCCCCGCACCACTGCCGGCGACGGTGCTACTGATCGGTTTACCTCGCCCGCAAACGGCGCGAGACATCCTGCGCGACGCCACCACGTTGGGTGCGACCGCACTGCATTTTATCGCGACGGAGCGCGCCGATCCCAATTACGCGAGCAGCACGCTATGGACGAGTGGCGAGTGGCGCCGACACTGCCTGACGGGCGCAGCCCAAGGCTTCGACACCCGCATCCCTGAGGTAACCTGGAGCCACACCCTGGCCTCGGCCCTGGCGACCCTTGAACCGGCCACCCGGATTGCCCTCGATAACTACGAGGCCAGCCGCCCCCTGGGAAAGCCTAACCTATTAGGTTATGCTGGGATTGAAGCGCATAATCATCAGGTACTTGCATTTGGGCCGGAACGCGGGTTTGGACCGGCTGATCGAGTGGCCCTGCGTGCGGCCGGGTTTACACTGGCCCACCTCGGGCCCCGCGTCCTGAGGGTCGAAACGGCAGTCGTAGCCGCCTTGGCGATTACGCGGCTGCACTGAGTAGCTAACGTGTCCTCGGTGCGGTAAAACGGTGCGTGGACTGCCTGTACCCATTTTCGTTCAACCACTCAATAGCGTGCCAGAGATGCCCTGCCACAGACCCTGAGCTCACGCTCAAGGCCACATCGGCCGGCCACCCGCCCCAGGCCCCCGCTTCCATCTCTTTTCCCGTGGCCTTGAGCGTGAGCTCAGGGTTTACGCGGTATTTGCGCATCCAGACCCTGAGCTCACGCTCAGGGCCACGCACCTGAATGCCCCTCCTCGTAGCCTTGCGCGTGAGCGCAGGGTGTTTTGCCCCACCCGTATTCCTGAGCTTCCCTGAGCAGCTCACGCTCAGGGCCACGCACCGTTTCGCTGAGCACGAACCTACATTAGGACCCGTTTTTTCCAGCGAAAAGCAGCTCACTATTCAAAAACTGGGATGCGCCCCCTAACCCTCCCTTCGTGCCCCCCCCCACCAGAGACAACGCACCACCCAATCAATCAGACATACTAATAGTATTGTCGCACCAAACGCGTTTAAGTTATGGGTAATGCTCTAACCCAGCATGAAAACCCATCTCATTGCCTACCTCCTGATCCCGAGTCTGGTGCCCTGCGCTTATGCCGCAGCACCTGCAGCGGCCACCGCGCCCTCGCCCGTCGAAGTCGCCTTCACCGGCTCACTCGGCTACGACAACAACGTGTACCTGGTCGACCAGGGCACACTCGGCCGGGTCGACTCGGTCGTCTCCACCGTCGGTGCCAAGGTCGGCACCAAGTTCACCAACGGAGCGTCCGCCAGCTACGCCACCACCGGATCCCGGTTCTGGAACGCCAGCGACGAGGACAACGTGAAGCACCAGCTCGCCGCCGGCTATAAGCGCAGCTTCGATGCGCTCAGCGTGGCTGCCGCCACCGAATTCGCCCAAGTACAGGGCGAGGATCAGGGCAGCATTTATCCTAAATCCGGCAATAGAAACTAGCCAAAAATCACGCAGGTGATTGTTTGGCTGTCATATGCCGCCGTTTTTACCGCCGGAAAAAGCTCACCCTGAGGGTGAGTCAGAAAACCCTGATCACAAGGCAACGCCAAGCGATGCCGCCGAGGTGTTGATTGTGGATACACCCGGAGGACGTTTTCGTGCGCAGTTCGCCCCAGAGTTGCCGGTGAGCCCCTTGGGTGCACTGGTGTTTTTCACGCAGTACTTGTGTGCGACAGGAGGCTTCGAGGCACTGGTTGCGGACACGCCGCTTTGTTACAGCAGCAACCGCGCACACCGCCCTCGCGACGTGATTGGAACCCTGCTTT
>JBILJE010000066.1:0-12806 GCA_044377395.1 Rariglobus sp.
CCACCCGCAAAAAACCGGCCAAAACCGCCGGCCTGCTCGGGCTGGGCCTCGACAACTCAGATGGCCACAAACGCATCACTCAAGGCGATCAATTCGTCTTGGTCGGTGGCTCCGAAGAAACCCACGGCCGCATGACCGAAACCACGCTAAAAACCTTTGAGGAACTCAAACGCCGCGACAAACGACTGGAAACGGTCGACCCGCGTGAGCTCGCCGAGATTGTCCACAAATCCACCCCCCGTTAAAAACTACGTCCTGTGGAACCGGTCCTCACCCCAACAACCCCGCAGCCCATTCGAGCTTCGTCTCTTAAGATCCGGGAACGCCGTCGGTTTGTTTCACCCATGCCCAAGGCCAAACACCACACGGACTCCATTCCAACCGTCCTAACCGTTGTCGCCGGCTGTGCGGCCCTTGTCTCACTCACTTTTGCTATCCTCATCTACCTGAAACACTAAAACCCAGACTATGTCCGACAAAATTGCCCACCTGACTGAACAAACCTTTAAAGCCGCCGTTGCCGTTGCCGGCCCCGTCCTTGTGGACTTCTGGGCTCCTTGGTGCGGGCCGTGCAAAGCCATTGCGCCCATTCTCGATGAACTAGCCGCCGAACTCGACGGCAAGGTCACCATTGCCAAGGTCAACGTGGACGACTGCGGCAGCATTTCGTCCGAATTCGGCGTGCGCGCCATTCCCACCATGCTGCTTTTCAAGAATGGTAAAGTGGTGGAAACGCTGGTCGGCATGATGCCCAAGGCCACGCTCAAGGAAAAGCTCCTCGCCAAGGTCTAATTCCCACTAGCGATCAAGATTAGCGTCATTAACCTGGTTCCAAGGGGGGAGCGGATACCTTTGGGAAAACACCCTGAGCTCACGCTCAAGGCCACGAGGCATGTATTCGCGAAGCGTGTGGCCTTGAGCGTGAGCTCAAGGATGCCGCTAACTTGAACGCTAATTAGTCTAAACTCCTTCAGGCCGGAACCCTGTGTTTCCAGCCGTAAAAAAACCGCCACATGATATGCGGCGGTTTTCTATGTCCGTGAGACAGACAAAGGAATAGCAAGGCTCAAGCCGTCACGGCGGTTTATGGACGGGCGGCGAGTGCACAAATAACTTGCGCATCAGATTCTTACTCAGGTTACCGTTCCAAACGGCCGTTATATTGGCGGCGGTGATCCTCGCGGTTTGGCCAGCGTAGGCGCGCTGCACGGCTTTTGCCTCATGATTCTCATACGCGCGAGGCACATGGGGCATTTCGACAAGATCGTCGTCTGTCATCGCGTCGAACTGAGTACCCTCAACGGATACGCCAAATCCAACCTGCTTAGGTTGAGAAGGAAAGGGTTCGATATGCATAATGATAAAGAGGTTATAGTTATAATTTGGAGGGGCGGCCCTGTGTTGGAGCGCGGGCTGGAAGTCGGAACAACCAGAGTCCGCAGAAAGTCGTTACTCAAACTGCCGACCCAAACAGCGTCCTTATTAGCCGCCGAAAGTCGGGCGGTTTGCTCCGCGTAGTCACTGCCAATAGTAGTCGCCATAGCGAGACGGTGTCCAGTCGTCTCACTATGGCGATTTCCATCAACCGATACTATCTGTTCAGCCCGCTGGTGTGCAGCGGGAAGGTGGGTTTTATTCATAGGGGAGAGTAATTGTCCGTAGTTTTTCAGCATGTTCAGCGTGCTGGGGCCGCCAGCGCTACCGGAGTTGCGGTTGTGAGGGCGGAAAGTAGGTGGGGCGCAGTCGGCGAGGCATCCGAGTGGAAAGTCGCGTAAACCACGCCGACGAGGTTTTTGGCGGTCACCGGCGTGCTGTCCGCCGTGGAGTTATTAAATCCGCCTGCGGTCCAACCGGAAGGGGTAACTTCGATCAACCCGTGAGCCACGGTTTCGTTGAAGCGGTTGGTGTAGACGGCCACCATGCCCGCCCGAAGCTTTTCGGCGCTCATGTGTTTAACCACCAGAACTGCGCTCGGCCCAAAAAACGGCAGCATCGAGTCGCCCTCGACCCTGAGCACGCTCAGATCAGGGCGCTTGGCGACCAGCGAGTGGGCGTCTCGCAGGGCAGTATCCAATGAAACTCCGGTGACCGGATTACGAAAACCAGCCGCCTCGCCCGAATAAATAAAAGCGGAGAAAGTGAACACCAATCGGGCGAGTGTGTGGGCCTTTCTCATGGCTCCACTCTAGTCCGATCCGGACTTTTCCGCTATCGAGCCAACCCCTCAACTGGCCCCAGTACATGCCCTCATTTTGCATTAAGTGTTACCCCTGGTCCGAGTCAGATTCACCTGGGGCCTAACAGGGGGGAATACCTAGGCCGTCTAGGGTTTAGACCGCAACCTCGAGACGCGCCTTGTCGGCCAACACAGTCGACAGGTAGCGCTCACCGCAGCTGCACCCCACGGTTACAATCACCTTTCCGGCAAACTCCGCTCTTCTGGCAAGTTGCAAGGCCGCCCAGACGTTGGCACCGGTCGAAATTCCGCCTAAAATACCGTCCTTGAGCGCCAGCTCGCGGGCCGTTTCCAGCGCCTGGTCGTCACTCACCGTAATCACCTCGTCGATGATCGCGGTATTGCAGTTTTTGGGGATAAAGCCCGCCCCGATTCCTTGAATCAAATGCCGCCCCGGCTTGCCTCCTGACAACACCGGGCTGGCGGCCGGTTCCACCGCGATGCTGCGAAGCTGACAGCGCGACTTCAACACCTCTGAAACCCCGGTGATCGTACCACCGGTGCCCACCCCAGCTACAAAGGCGTCGATCTTGCCGCCGGTGGCCGCCCAGATTTCCTCGGCCGTGGTGCGCCGGTGCGCCTCGGGGTTGGCCGGGTTCTCGAATTGCTGCGGGATGAACCCGCGGCCGCCGTGCTGCGCCAGCAATTCCTCGGCCTTGCGGATGGCCCCAGGCATGCCCTCGGCACCCGGCGTCAGCACGATCTCAGCCCCCAGCATACGCAGCAGCACGCGCCGCTCCAGTGACATCGTCTCCGGCATGGTGAGGATCAACTTGTATCCGCGTTGCGAACACACGAAGGCCAGCGCGATGCCGGTGTTGCCCGACGTAGGCTCGATGACCACCGTGCCCGGCGTGAGTTTACCCTCGCGCTCGGCCGCCTCGATCATCGCCCGGCCGATGCGGTCCTTAACGCTCCCCAGCGGGTTAAAAAATTCCGCCTTCAAAAAAATCGTCGCCGGCAATCCGGCGGCGATGCGGTTGAGTTTGATCAACGGGGTCTGGCCAATGGTGGCAACGATGTCGGGGTAAAGGGCTGCGGACATGCGCCGACTCAAAGCCCCACGCGCCTAGGCGGGCAAGATAATCGCATCCGCAGTCGCCCGGCCGCTCTGCATCGCCCCCTGAATCGATGCGGTGTCGCGGTGATCCCCGCAGACCCAGACTCCGGGGCGAACGGGCCTTACCGGCTCGCTCACCAGCGGTAAACGCACCGGCAAAGCCTGGCGAACGCGCACCGTTTTTAACATCCGCCACTCCTTCACCTGCTTGCCCCACCACACGGTCAATTCGGCCTGTACCTGCGCGGCCAGCACCTCGTCGGTTTCTGTGGCCGCGCCGAGGATTGAAACCGCCAGCAGGGCCTTGCCGGCAGGAGCGTAGTCGGCCGCGACATCACTCATCACCGCCACGTGGTTAACCCGTCCGCCGGCCTGGCCGTTGAGCAGTAACGTCGCTTCGTTTACCGGGCTGTGCAGCGCCTGAAAATAAACCGTCAGCGTCGAGCGCCAGGTCGGCGCCGTGACTTCGCGTAAAAGGGTCGCCGCGCCCGCGCCATCCGTGGCGATCACGACGTGGTCCGCGCGCAGGTGTTCGCCTGAGACCAGCCGCACGCTGTCCGGCCCGACTGCTGCCACCGGCGTATTCAGCCGCACCGTACCGGCGGCAAGCCCCGCCGCCAACTGATCCGGGATCGCCTGCATGCCTCGGCTGGGCACCGCCGCGTCGCCCTCGGCCAACATGCGAAACACAAATTCCATCATCCGGCTGGAGGTCGAAAGCTCGCGTTCCAAAAAAATCCCGCCCAGCCACGGGCGCAAAAACCGCTCGATCATATCCGCGCCAAAACCGTGCGCCTGCAGCGCGGCGAGGGTGGTCGTCTCGGGACGTTGCAACACCTCCGCCAGCGAGCCCCGGCGGGCGCGGCTGCGCAGGGTGGCGATGCGCAGCTTGTCGAAGAGCGAACCCACGGGCGCGCGTAACGTTGCCCAGAGGTGCTCGGGTTGCCGGAACGGGTCGGCAACCCGATGCAATCCCGTCTCGGTTTGCACCCGCGCCCCGGGGTTAAACGTGCGCAGATCCAGCGCCGCGTAATCGAGCCAACGCCGGGCCTCCGGATAGGCCGTGAGCAACACCTGAAAACCGCGATCGAGCCGAAAACCCTCGACCACGTCGGTGCGCACACGCCCGCCAACCGCCTCGGCCGCTTCAACGATTACGCAGGTGCGCCCGGCCTGTTGCAGTCGGCGGGCACAGGTCAACCCCGCCAGACCTGCGCCAACGATGATAACCTCGTTGCTCATGACGCCGATTGGGGGTGCTGCGCCACCACGTGGGCCAACGCCAAGGCAGACATCGCCGCGCCTTCAATTTTGGGGCCGCCAAATCCGTCGCCCGCAAAGCCCAATCCGTGCTCGGGCAACCACACGCAACGCTCGGGGTGCGTGGTTTTGGGCTCGCTGAATTTCCACCGGTGCAGGGTCGTGGAAACCACCGCAGCACCCAACCAGCGCTCGACTTGCGGCAGCAGCAGCGCGGCGATCTCCGCCTCGGGTCGCCCGTAATTTGCCGCCGAAAACTCCGCCGACGCGTGAATCGTCACCGCCGCAGGCGAGTTTTGCGTGAGGCCTTTTTTAACGTTATCGGCCAGCCAACGCACCGGGCCTTCGGTCAGCGCCACGCCCTCGGCCGGCACCGAGCTGGGGCCCGCCAGCACCACCAGCAAAGCCAGGCACGGGTGGTAGTTAATCGCCTCCAATGCGGGGGCGACCGACTCCGGCAGACTAACGCCGCCCGCCGCCAAAACGGCGAGGGCTTGCGGCACGGGGCAGGTGAACAACACCCGTTCGGCGTGCAGCAGCGGCTGGTTTTCGATCTCCAGCTCCCAGTGGCCGTTTGCCGTGCGCCGCGCCGCCGTGACTTTGTGCTCGCGTAACAGCGTCAACCCCTCGGCCAGCGCCTTGGGCACAGCGGTCATCGACGGGTGGCCCACCCAGCGGCGATGAGGCGAGGCCGGCCAGTTTTTTACCCAGCCCTGCTGCTGCCAGCCAGCGACCACGGCGGCAAAGTCCGGCTCGCGCGCCGTAAAAAACTGCGCGCCGGAGTCAAAGCTCGCCTCGCCCACGCGTTTGGTGGCCATACGCCCGCCAAAGCCCCGGCTTTTCTCAACCCCGACGACGTTCACGCCCACCGCCGCGAGCCCGCGTGCGAGCAGCAAACCGGCTATACCAGCACCGATGACGACCGTGGGGTGATTCATAATTTAAGGGGCGGAAGCTGCACGGCCCAACGAGGAGCGCAAGGCAGCCTCCACGTTTTTATGGCGGAACCGGAAGACGGCCTCCTGCAAACGTCCCGGATACACACGCGCGCTCGACAGCAGCGTTTCGTCGGCCATCTCACCCAGCGCCAGCCGCAACGCGCACGGCGGCACCGGCAGCATAGCGGGGCGGTGCAACACCAGCGCGAGCGTGGCGGTGAACTCCGCATTGGTAACAGGTTGCGGCGCGACCGCGTTGACTGGCCCGTAGCAGCGCCAATCGAGCACCGCGTGGTAGATTGCGCCGACGAGGTCCTCCAGCGAGATCCAGCTCATCCAGCGCTTGCCGCAGCCGAGTCGCCCGCCCAAACCGGCGGCAAACACGGGCAACAGCTTGGCCAACGCACCGCCTGCGGGCGTGAGCACCACCCCGGTTCGCAAGCGCACCACGCGCACGCCCAACTCCTCGGCCGCCACGGCTTCGTGCTCCCAATCCGCGCACACCCCGGCGAGAAAACCGCCGCCCACCGCGGATTGTTCGTCGAGTTGTTCATCGCCCCGGCTCCCGTAAAAACCGGTGGCCGACGCCGAGATGAAAACGAACGGTCGCAGGCGCTCGCTTTTGATTGCCGCCATCGCCTTGACCAACATGCGCGTTGAATCGATGCGGCTGCTGCGGAGCGCGGTTTTGCGCTCCTCGGTCCAGCGCCCCTCGGCGATGTTTTCACCGGCGAGGTTAACAACGACATCCACCCCGCGCAGGGCCTGGGCTGGCATTTCACCCGTGGTGGGATCCCAAAACACCTCGTCGGCCGTGCGGGTCGCGCGTCGCACCAGCCGGAGCACGGTGTGCCCCTGGGTTTGCAAAAACGCAGTCAGTGCCCGCCCGACCAAACCCGAGGCACCGGCGACGAGAAAAGTCATGGGGCGCACCGCGATGTGCCGCGCCGCGCCCTCGATATCGGCCCGGGTGAGCGCATGGCGGTAGTCAAAGAGTCGTGATAATTCGCGCCGTGCCAGCGCTCCGCCAAACCACCGGCCGAGGGCGCCGAAGGGCAATTTGTAGGTGATAGCGTCGGTGAGCACGCAGGCGCGGCCGTACTCGATGGGTTCGACGCGGTGCAGGTGTTCCCAGTGGGCGAAGGGACCGCGTTGCTGCACGTCGCGAAATTGCACGCCCTCGCGGTAGTCGCGGTGTTCGACGTCCCAGCGCACCCAAAGCGGACCGATTTTCGTGCGCAGGCTCACGGTCGCGCCGTCGCGGATACCGCCGGAACGGGAGATGAGTTGGAGCTTCTGCCACGGTGGGGCAAGACGCTCGAACGCACCCGAGCGTTCATGCCAGGCGAAGACCTCGGCTGCGGGACGGGCGATACGGATGCTGCGGGTAAAAGTCGAAAAACTCATTGCGTAGCCAGTTGATTTCGCAGGCTGCGGCACGGGGGGCAATACCCGAGCAGCGTTCAAGGCTACATTCAGGATCGAGCGCTAATAGTCTTGGTATTCACCTCAGGGCCCGACCACCGCGCGATCATTTTGATGGGAGCTCTTGCACTGGCTTCTTGGCGCCACCCACCAGCGCACTCAACTGGTCTTGAATCGCCATAAAAAACTCGGGATTCAACTCTCCGGCGGGCACCGCGTAAATCAGCTTGGTCTTGGAGTGTTCAAAGAGATTGCGCGCACCGTCAGACGCCCGGCCCTTGGGGCGCAGCAGCTTTTTGCGCTCCAGCATCAGCGCGAGGAACTGCACCAGGCGCTCGTTTTCGGGGGCGATTTCTATCGCCGGATCGGCCAGCGTGACGAACAGGTTTTCGGCCGTCAGTTTGAGTTCACGCTCGGGGTTATCCCCGACTTTGCGTGCCTTGAACACGTGTCCCCAACTGCAGGCCACAGTGCCGGGTACTGTTAAACGCTCGCGGGCCGATACCGCCACGTCGTAGCGAATCACTTCCTCACTGGTCTCGCTGCGCATCAAAAAACTGATCACTCGCTCGCCGTCACCAAAGGGAGTTCCGGTGACAAAACAGGCGCTGGCGAGGGGCTGCAGATTCAAATCCATAGGCTTTCTTGTTTACTTCCACGAAGGGGGGACGCTAGCAAATTTGCGCATTTGCACGAATGAACGGTCGAATCATCGCCATCGGCGACATCCACGGGTGTCACCAGGAGTTTGCCGAGCTGCTCGAACAGCTCGCTCTCACCAAGGACGACCGTCTGGTTCTCGTTGGCGACTTGGTCAACCGCGGCCCCGATAGTTGCAAAGTTATCGATCTCGCCCGCCAGCACCGCGCCATTTCGCTGCTGGGTAATCATGAACTGCGGCTGCTCGAGTACCGGAAAACCAAAACCCCGATCGATTCAATCTCACGGGAAACTGACGCCGACACCTTTCAAAAATTGCGCCCCGCGGACTGGGACTACCTGGCCGCCATGCCGCTCACTTATTACGAGGCGGAGCTGAACACCGTGTATGTGCACGGCGGATTCATGCCCAACGAGCCCTGGCAGCGGCAGACGGCGGAGGTCGTTACGCGCATCCAGTCGATTAACGCCCAAGGACGGCCATGCAAACGCGCCGACGCCCCCGATTCGCCAGCCTGGGCCGACCTGTGGACCGGTCCACCCTTTGTCGTTTACGGTCACACACCACGTCCCGAAGTTTATAAGCTCAAATGGTCAGTCGGAATCGACACGGCCTGCGTGATGGGTGGCCAACTCACCGCCTACATACTTCCAGAGAAACGGTTCGTGCAGGTCAAAGCCCGCCGCCGTTACTATCCCTAAAAATGACAGAGGCTGATTTTTAACACAGCCCTCGCAAAGGGCACAAAGCCAAGACGTGGTCAGCAATCCCTCCAAACCCATAAACGGAGGGTGGCCGCAAGGAGGCGCAAACGGCGCAAAAACGGAGTGGCTTCAGCAGGGTTTTATTTTTGCGACTTCTGCGCTTTTTTGCGGCTAAATCATCTGGGCGGATTTTTAACTGCGAAGGCGTCAACGTTGGCCTTTTTTGTGTCATTTTGTGTTTTTTGTGGCCAATGGTTTGGAGGCTACCGACCGAAAACGTCGAGGAGCCGCCTTTAACCACCATGCCCAAGCCCACTCCCCTCGCCGGTGTCCTCCTGCTCGTCGTCGACCTGCAACCCGCCTTTCTCAAGGGCATCCACCAGACCGAGGCGGTGCAAAAACGCTGCGCTTTCGCCATTGAGGCCGCCGTCGGCCTCGGCATTCAAGTGGCCTTCACCGAGCAACTGCCGCGTAAACTTGGCGGCACCGATCCTGAACTGCTCGCGCTAGCCCCCGACGCACCAGTTCACGCGAAAAGCACCTTCTCGGCGTTCGGCGACGATGGCATCGCCGAAACCATCCAAGAACTCGAGCTCGACCACCTGATTATTTGCGGCATCGAGACGCCGATCTGTGTTTACCAAAGCGCGCTGGGCGCGATTAACGCCAACCTGCAAGTCACGGTGCTCAGCGATGCAGTCGGTGCGCGCCGCCCCGAAGACGCCGCGTTCTGCCTGAGCGCCCTGGTGCGCGCGGGAGTTCACCTGCTGCCTTCGGAGAGCGTGTTTTACGCGTTGCTGCACGACGCCACCCACCCGTTTTTCAAGGGCTACACCCAGCTGGTTAAAAAATACACCTGACCCCACCCCATGTCCGACGAACTCCCCCTGCTTTCTGTCCGCGAACTCAAGGCGCTGGTCGACGCCTCTGGGCGCCCCTTTGCGAGTGTCCTAGTGGTTAAAAAACTCACCAGCAAGAACGCCTCCAACGGCAATCCGTTTCTAACCCTCGACCTGGGCGACCGTACTGGGTCCTTCGGCTGTACGCTATTTAGCGACGGCGCGGTATTCGACACGGTCAAAGCGGCCGGCGAGGGAGGCGTGCTGCGCGTGGAGGGGCGCATTGATTATTACCAGGGCAGGCTTTCGCCGAAATTACTCAAGGTGGCATCGCTCTCCGAGGAGGAGCTCGGCGCCCCGGGTTTGATCGACAACCTAGTCGAGGTTGCTCCCGAACCCGCCAGTGAACTTTGGGCTGAATTCCAACACTTCATCGACGCGATTAAGCACGATGAATTACGCATGACCGTGCGCGGGATTTTTGAGGAGGTCGGCGAGGTGTTCAAGTGGACGCCTGCGGCGGTTGCCATGCACCACGCCTACCGCCACGGCCTATTGGAGCACACCATCCACATGGCGCGCGCCTGCAAAGCCCTTTTGCCACTTTACCCTGAAGTCGACGCCGACCTGGCCATGGCCGGCATTCTGATTCACGACACGGGAAAAACCGTGGAGTACGAGGGCTCACTCGCCACCAAACGCAGCCGCAAGGGCATCCTGCAAGGACACGTGGTGTTGGGTTATCAACTCGCGCGAAAACACGGGATCAAGTCGCGCCTCGACGCCGAGCGCCTGGAGCGCTTGGAGCACATCGTGCTCAGTCACCAAGGCGAACCCGAATGGGGCGCGGCCGTGTACGCGGCGACACCGGAGGCGGTGTTTGTTTCAATGATCGACAACCTCGATGCCAAGATGGGCATGGTCCAGCGCACCCTGCGCCAGGCCAACGATACCTCCGATTTCTCCGAACGCCTGCCGGGCTTGAACACTGTATTACTGACCAAACCGCTCACGCCGAAAACCTAGGCGACTGGCAGTGAGCAGCGCAGACTTCCAGTCTGCTTCGGCAAGTAGCGCGGACTTCCAGTCTGCATCAGGCCTGCGTCAGCTATTCACGGAGCAGACTGGAAGTCTGCGCTACTTTTAACCGGCGAAGGGCGCACCCGTTTCCGGACGCTCAGCCTGCCGGAAAGCCCAATTTTCCTTGGCGCAAGGATAACCATTGCCCCGAGGCGACTCGGATGTTTCGTTGGCGAACTTCATGAAGACTTGGACCAAGTTCCACATTTCCACCCTGCGCGACAGCCCGGCCGATGCGGAAATCGCATCCCATAAACTGCTCATGCGCGCGGGCATCGTGCGCAAGCTCGGCGGCGGCCTCTATACCTACATGCCGCTCGGCCTGCGCGTCATGCAGAAGATCTCGCAGATCTGCCGGGATGAACTCGAAGTCGCCGACGCCATTGAACTGTGGATGCCGCACATCCATCCCGTGGAAAACTGGGAACAGGGCCCACGCTGGGCCGCCGCCCGTGAGATCATGTTCCGCGTCGACAACGCCGGCGCCAACAAGGGCCGCTCCCGCGAACCCGAGTTTGTTCTCGGGCCAACCCACGAGGAAATCATCACCCCGCTGGTCAAAAACGAGATCACCAGCTACCGCGACCTGCCGAAAAATTTTTACCAGATCGCCACCAAATTCCGTAACGAGATACGCCCACGCTTCGGCCTGATGCGCGCCCGCGAGTTCGTCATGATGGACTCGTACTCGTTTGACGCCACCGACGAGGGCGCGATCAAGAGCTACATGGCGATGAAGGACGCCTACGTGCGTTTCTTTAAACGCATCGGTGTGACCGCCATCGCCGTCGAGGCCGACACAGGCGTGATGGGCGGCAGTTTTTCCCACGAGTTCATGGTCCCCGCCGAAATCGGTGACGACGACGTGATCTATAATGAGGCCAGCGGCTACGCGGCCAACCGCGAAAAAGCCACCAGTGCTCTCGTGCCTGCCGACCTGGTTGATGCAGCCCCGCTCGGTTCAGTCGAGGAATTCGCCACCCCCGGCGCGCTAACCATCGCCGCGCTCGAAGCCGCGCCCTACGGCGTTAAGGCAGACCAGCAGTTCAAGACCCTCGTCTATATCGGCGACGGCAAACCGTTCCTGGTTATCATTCGTGGTAACGACGAACTCGAAGAGGCCAAGTTGGGCTCACTCGGTTTCACCCTGTGCCGCGCCGCCACCGCCGAAGAAATCGAGCCGGTCCTCGGTGCCAAACCCGGCAGCCTTGGTGCAGTCAACGGCTCGATCAAAGATCCATCGGCCCTCGCTGGTGTATTCGCCGACCATGCCATACGCCTGATCGGCAATGGTGTGACCGGAGCCAACAAGGACGGTTTCCATGTGCGCAACGTCAACGTGACCCGCGACCTCGCGATCACTAAATTTGGCGACTTCCGCCGCGTGCGCCCCGGCGAGCCCGACCCCAAGAACGGTCAACCGCTGCAAGTTAAACGCGGCATCGAGGTCGGTCATATCTTCAAACTGGGAACCAAGTACTCGGAAAAATTCGGCGCGGTTTATACCGACGACCAGAAGCAATCCCATCCGATGGTCATGGGCTGTTATGGTATCGGCATTAGCCGTACGATGCAGGCCGTGATCGAGCAAAGCCATGACAACGACGGCATCATCTGGCCTTGGTCGGTTGCCCCGTTCCAGGTGATCATCACGCTGCTGGACCCCTCGGTCGCCGAGCCCGCGGAGCTCGCCAAGAAACTCGCCGCAGTCGCCGAACAAGCCGGTGCCGATGTGATCATCGACGACCGCGAGGAGCGCCCCGGCGTGAAGTTCAAGGATGCCGATCTGATTGGTATCCCGCTCCGTATTACCATCGGCGGCAAAGGCCTGCAGGCCGGCGTCATCGAGCTGAAATGGCGCTCCAAGAAAGACGTCATCAAGGTGCCCGTCGCCGAGGCTGCCGAACACATCTCCACCGTTGTCCGTGACGCGTTTGCCCAAGCATGAGCGGTTCAACTGATCACACCGATTCAGGTCCGCAGGAGTGGCGCGTAGTCTTCCTCAACGACGCGGTCACCCGCATGTCCTACGCGGTGATGGTACTGCGCAAGCTGTTTGGTTTCGACGAGGCCACCGCAGTCCAACACATGATGGAGGCACACGAAACCGGCCGCTCCATCGTGTGGGCAGGGGTACGCGAAAATGCCGAAGCCTACGCCTTTTCACTTCAACAGTGGCACCTTTGCGCCACCATCGAGCCCCATGAAGCGAGTTGATGTCCGTTTGAGCATTCCTGCAGTCGCCCCGTTACTCGACTTGATCAAGTCGGTGGCCGATGAGCTGCGCACGCAATTGGCCGTACCGATTGCGTTGGCTGAAGCCGATGCTGACCTCGCCGTAGTGTGGCGCGAGGACCTGCTTGAATCGCAACGCGACGACTGCGACCGCCTCTTCTCGCTCTTTGACCAAGAATTTTTCAGCGAAGGAGTTATCTCCTTTGACCGTGAAAACGCCGAGGCGGTGCTGCGCGCTTGCGCCGCCCTGCGGTTGCGCTTCCGAAAGACCCACCTAGCCCAAATCAGCGACGACACCCTGGAGGCCCTCGAAGCCAGCAGTAACATCGGCAATTGGGATCCGGCGGAACAGAAGGCCTTCGCGTGCT
>JBILJE010000067.1:0-12701 GCA_044377395.1 Rariglobus sp.
GCCGCGCTGACAAGCGTGCCGATTCAAGGTGAGCTGGAGAACGCACGTATGGTTCTTGCTGCGCACGAAAATCTAGTGGTCGCCGATGAGGCCAACCGCGCCAAGTTCCAAGATGTGCTCAGCTTCCTGAAGAGCCGCGTGCAGCAGGGCTAACCGAAACGACTCGTCGCATAACGTGCGCCGACTGTTCAACTGACTCACATCTTCTTGAAGTTCGGCTTAGTGAAGTAGCGCAGACTTCCAGTCTGCTTTCGCCGACACGAAAAACCCGGGCTACAAGCCCGGGTTTTTCGTGTCGGCTCGCTGCGTTTGCTCGCGGCTTACTTGAGGATCATGTCCTTCACCGTTTTGCCTGCGGGGATCATCGGCAACACGTGCTCGGTGTAGGGCACGATGATGTCGAGGACGAAGGGGCCGTCGTGATCGAGCATCTCTTGAATCGCCTCGCGAAGCTCACTCTTCTTGAGCACCCGCCGACCTTTAACGCCGAAACCTTCAGCGATTTTCACGAAGTCGGGATAAAGACCGCCGGGGTTGTCCGGACTTCCGATGTTGCTCTGGTGTCCGAGGACGGTGTTGCCACGCACCGACCCGTAAAAACGGTCTTCCCACTGCACCACCATGCCGAGGTGCTGGTTGTTCAAAATCATCGCCTTGGCGGCGATCTTCTCCACTGCGGCCGTGGCCAGTTCCTGGATGTTCATCACGAATGAACCATCGCCGTCGATGTCGATGACCTGCTTGTCTGGGCAGGCGACCTTGGCGCCGAGCGCGGCCGGGTACCCGTAACCCATTGCGCCCAAACCCAACGAGCTAATATAGCGGCGAGGTTCGTCGAATTGATAAAATTGCGCCGCCCACATCTGGTGCTGCCCCACGCCGGTGGTGATGATGGCCTCGCCCTTGGTCAACTCGTACAGCACCTTGATGGCTTCCTGCGGCAGGATGTGTTTGTGGTCTTCAAAACGGAACGGGTGGTCGCGTTTCCAAGCCTCGATCTGCGCGTGCCACGACGAGATGTCGGGCGCGGTAAACTGGGTGTCGCCGATCAGCGCGTTGAGGCGCGTCATCGCGTCCTTGAGCTCACCGAGGATAGGGTGGGCAACGCGCTTGTTTTTGTTGTGCTCGGCCGCATCGAGATCGATGTGCACGATGGTGGCCGAGCAGGCGAATTTGGAGGTGTCTCCCGTGATACGATCGTCGAAGCGAGCGCCCAGACAGATCAGCAGGTCGCATTGATCAACCGCCCAGTTGCCATAAGCGGTTCCGTGCATTCCGAACCAGCGCATCGACAGCGGGTGGCTCTCGGGGAACGCGCCAATTCCCATCAGCGTCGTTGCAACCGGGATGTTGGTTTTTTCAGCGAACGCCTTCAGGTCGCTGTGTGCTTCGGCCGACACGATGCCGCCGCCCGCGTAGATCACCGGCTTTTTGGCCTTCGAGATGAGTTCAAGAACGCGTTTGAGCTGTTCGCCGGAAGCCTTCGGCTGCTGCGCGATGGTCGGGTTCGCGAAGCTGATTGTTTCAGGGAAAACGGGGATGAGTTTCGCCTGCTGCACGTCCTTGGGAATGTCGATGACGACCGGGCCGGGGCGTCCACTGCTGGCCAAGAAAAAGGCCTCTTTGATGATGCGCGGCAGGTCGGCTGCGTTGAGCACAAGGTAACTGTGCTTCACGATCGGCAGCGTCATGCCGAAAAAATCCGTCTCCTGGAACGCCATTTTCCCGATGTATTTTTGGAAAACCTGTCCCGTGATAGCGACCATCGGAGTCGAGTCCATGTAGGCATCGGCGATGGCGGAAACCAAGTTGGTGGCACCGGGGCCGCTGGTGGCCATGCACACGCCGACTTTGCCCGTCGCACGCGCGTAGCCTTCGGCGGCGAAGGATCCGCCCTGCTCGTGGCGGGGCAAGATCACGCGCACCTTGTCGCTGCGGGCGAAGGCTTGGTGCAACTCCTGTGAAGCGCCGCCGGGATACGCGAAAATCACGTCAACTCCTTCGCGGGCCAGCGATTCTACGACCACGTCGGCACCATTCATTAGGCGGCCAGTTTCGGGTTGCGGCGTCGACGAGTGCGAGGTGGTCGTTTTCATAAGCGTTAAAGCGGAGATCGTAAGGGTGAGAGAAAACCGTTCCGCCTAAGCGCTGGCAAGAGCGGAAAATCACGCCCCTAAGCCATCGTAGCCGGTGGCAGCCGTAAATTACCAATCACGCCCCTGTCGGCTATTACGCGATACGGCGTCTGCAGCGCTAGCACCACTCGGCCGCTGCTGATTTCCGGCTTTGTGATAGCTTCCTGTCTGCCGCGTTCGGTTAACCCCCTGCTTGTAGGCGAACCACCCAAACCGTCGCAGAACCCTTAAACATGAAAAGCAGAACACAGGCTCCTCACTAGCGGTTTCGCTCGGTAACTCCGCCAGCCCACTTGAGTTTTGTACGGACCACGGCGAAGTGGTCATGGTCCCGACGTTGCACCAAGGGCAGGCGTTCTGCGGCATGTGTGATGGTGATCACTTGGTTTCCATTCACGTGGTAATCGCGCTGCCCATCCACGGTGACTTGCAGCGTGATGCCGGGGCTTAAGTTGCGCACCGCGAGCCGGACCTCGGCACGGAAAATGATCGAGCGGTTGCTCAACGTATGCGGGCAGATCGGGGTCAGTGCGATGACTTCTGCGGAGGGGTGAACCAGCGGGCCGCCGGCGGAGAGGTTGTAGGCGGTCGAGCCGGTGGGCGTGGCGAAGATCAGGCCGTCGCAATCGTAGTCGGTCACCAGTTGGCCGTCGGCAGTGACCTCGAGGCCGACGATGCGCGAGTTGACCTCGGCTTTGATGAGCACGTCGTTGAGCGCCAGATCCACCGGGCCGCCGTCGATCGAACAGGCGAGAAGCGACCGGTGGTTGATCTGGAAAGCGCCGGCCAGCAGGGAGGGGAAGCTATCGCGGATGTTGTCGGCGGAAAACGTGGTGAGGAAACCGAGGTTGCCACGGTTGACACCAATGATGGGCACTCCGGCGCGGGCCGCTTGTGCGGCGATGCCAAGTAACGTGCCGTCGCCGCCGATGACGCAGCAGGCGTCCTGGCCGGCAAGGAAATCAACCGCCACGGGGTGCACCCGTGTGGCGATGACCGCAACGCCTGCGGTGCGGGCGATGGCCATCAGATCCTCGGCGAGCGCGGCGGCACCGGGCTTGGGGTCGTTGACCACGAAGGCGAGCTTGCGGATGGGCGGCATGGGCATGGGGGAAATGGGTTAAGCGGCCTTGCGGAGTCCGAGTAAAAACTCGCGGTTACCATCGGTGCCGGTGATGGGCGAGTCCATGGTGCCGACGAGCTGAGCGGCGGGTAATTGAGCAAGTGCGAAGCCCTGGATGTCGGCCAAAACGGCGTCTTGCACCGCAGTGTCACGGATGATGCCACGGCCTTTGTCCACCTCCGCTTTGCCGGCTTCGAACTGGGGTTTCACCAGCGCCACCAACGTGCCGCCGGTGCGCAACAACGGCCAGACAGCGGGCAGCACGCTCTTGAGCGAGATAAACGACAGGTCCATAACGATGACGTCGTAATCGGGCCGCGGCAGGTCTTCGGCGCGGAGGTTGCGGGCGTTGATTTTCTCCAGGTTGGTGACGCGCGGGTCGGCACGCAGCTTGGCGTGGAGCTGGGCGCGGCCGACATCGACGCAGACCACGTTGACGGCCCCGCGTTGCAGCGCGCAGTCGGTGAATCCGCCGGTCGAGGCCCCCACGTCGAGCACGTGCGCTCCCGTCAGGTCGAGGGCGAATTTTTCGATGTAACCCTGCAGTTTTTCACCGCCACGAGAGACGAAGCGTGGTGGTTGTTCGACGATGAGTTCGATGTCAGCGGGGAACTCCTTGCCGGGTTTGTCGAGGCGCGCGGTGCCATGCAGCACGCGGCCTGACATGATCAACGCCTTGGCTTGCGAGCGGGAGTCGGCGAGGCCGCGGGTGACGAGAAGTTCGTCGAGGCGTTGACGGGATGCGGACATTTCAGGCTGCGCCGATGGCGGATAGGAAGGCGCGGGCAAGGATCATGTGTCCG
The DNA here is from genome assembly GCA_044377395.1 of Rariglobus sp. Taxonomy (GTDB): domain Bacteria; phylum Verrucomicrobiota; class Verrucomicrobiia; order Opitutales; family Opitutaceae; genus Rariglobus. The sequence goes on from JBILJE010000067.1 coordinate 4,062, forward strand.
GTGGTGTTAGGGTGAATACGATCCCATGCGAGTGTCATCGGGTGGGTATGAACGAGTACCGCATCAAAGGCTGCCTGTGTGTCGATGAAGAGGGCGTTGTGCTTGGTGGCTAGTTCTCGAACTACGGCGGAGTACTCGTCCATGCGCAGGCGCATCGGATCGGCACGGTTAGCCTCGATCAGGTAGGGGCTGGCGAGAATGAGTCCTTTGACCAAGGGGCGGGTTTGTTCGATAAGCGCGGTGAGCACGCTGGAAAATTCATCAAGTGGTACCTGGATGTCGGTGCGAAGCGGAGTGTCGAATTGGCGCCAGACGTCGTTGATGCCAATCATCACCGAGAGCCAGTCGGGGCGCAGGTCGAGTACGTCCGTCTGCCAGCGAGTTGCGAGGTTTCGCACGGTGTTTCCGCTGTTGCCCCTGTTGATGACTCGGATCTGGTCGGCGGGGCGGGTCGCGCCGAGCCACCCCTCAACGAGTGAAACGTAGCCACGTCCTGTGCCGGGTTGGCCCCACGGGGTGGCTTCCCCAGAGGGATCGCGACCGGCGTCGGTGATGGAGTCGCCGATGAAGAGAAATTTACTGTGGGGGCGGATTTGCATGGGGCGCGTCGAAGGAGAGCTGCCGTGGGTTAAGGCGGCGAGTGTTAAAGTTTTTGGTGGGCGGGCGACCTGCAAGTGGTGCTGACGACAATTTTTTCGCTCACGATGAAGCCGTGTTCATCTGAATCATTGGGGGTGGGGCGGGCGGATGCCGCAGGCCGGATCAAGCATCCAGCTCGACGTTCCAGTAGGCGAGATCGAGGAAGTCCTTCCAGCGCTCGCGTTCCTTGTGTCCGAGCACCAGTGAGATCACGGGCCGCCATTTGGGGCGCACCGGTTTGTGGATGAGGCGCATGTTGGCCTGGTGCGGCAGTCGATTGGCTTTTCTGGAATTACATTTGATGCAGGAGCATACGATGTTTTCCCAGGTGGTCTTGCCGCCCTGATCGCGCGGGATGACGTGGTCGAGGTTGAGTTCTTCGCGCTTAAAAATGCGGCCGCAGTATTGGCAGGTTTCCTTGTCCCGTTCAAAAACGTTGGTGCGCGTGAGCTTGAGTTCTTTGCTGGGCAAGCGGTCAAAGTGCGCCAGCAGGATCACGCGTGGCAGGCGAATGAGGGAGCGCGGCGTGTGCACCTGATCCATGAATTCAAGCGGAGGGTTGCTGAGCGAAAAATCCACCCAATCCAGCAGGTTGAAAACGCGGAAGTCGTCTTCCTGGTGGTGAATGACACTGGCGTGGCCACTCGACAGCAGGGCAAAGGCGCGTCGGGCGCCGATTACATTCACCGCCTGCCACAGGCGATTGAGGACCAACACCGGTTGATCAAGCACAGCCTCCATATGGGGTGTAGTGAGGCGGTAGCCGACCCCATCTGTCAACGGTCCCCCTGTGACCTTTGGGTGACGCCGCGCTATCATTAGGCGCGGCGTTCCTTATCCGTGCCCCGTTTAGCTACCCTTATGCGCCGAAGGGGTGCATAAAAAAGGCCTCCGTGTTACCGGAGGCCTTTGGTCCTTATCCGCTTTTGGCGAATGTTTACTTATTCAGCGGCGCGATCGGCTTCGGTGGCAATCGCCGGCTCGAGGGCGATGTTTTTAACGCGGATGCCCTTGAGCTTTTGGATGATCAACGCGACATGCTCGTTACCGACGTCAACCAGCGTGTGGCGTTGGTGGATGTCCATCGAGCCGACCACGTTGGCGGGCAGGCGGGTGACACCAGCGATCTTGCCGACGATGTCGGCCGGGGTGATCAGCTGCTTGCGACCGACGTTGAAGAACAGCGTGGTCATGTTGGGCTCGCGGCCGGTGCGGGCTGGGCGCTGGAACTTCTGCTTGCTGGGGCGAGCCCCGGAGGCCTCTCCCTCGTTCTCAAACAAAGCACGCTCCTGGGTGGCGGGTTCGTCGCTGTCGGACTCAACGGCACGAGCGGCAGAAGGGGCTGCAGTCGCGGGTTTTGGTTTATTGGCCACTTTGGCGAAGGCGGGCGGAACGGTGCGGGCCGGTTCCGGTACGTAGGCGGGGGCGGCAACGTGGGCGGCCGGCTTGGTGGCAGGAGCGGCGATGGGGCGGGCGCTGCTGCGCTCAGCACCGGGTTTGGCAGGCGCAGCGGCCTTGGGCGCAGCCTCGGGCTTATCGCCACCGTGCATCATGTGGAGGAGGGCCGAGACCACGTCGGTGCTCGGGTAACCTTGCTCCATCAAACGGTCGATGAAGCGGTCCTGCTTGATGTATTTGGCGGCATCGAGCACGCCGCGCACTTTATCAAAAAACACGTTTTCGCGCGCCTCTTCGACCTGGTCGATCGACGGCACGTTTTCACGACGGATCTTCAGCTTTCCGTAGTGAATCATGTTTTGCAGGCCGTAGAGCTCGCGGCCGGCGACAAACGTGAAGGCCTTGCCTTCGCGCCCTGCGCGGCCCGTGCGGCCCACGCGGTGGGTGTAATCCTCGGCGTCGTTGGGCAGGTCGAAGTTGAACACGACTTCGAGGTCGTCCACGTCGAGACCGCGTGCGGCGACGTCGGTCGCCACAAGGAACTCGAAACCGCGGCGCTTGAACTTGTCCATCACGCGGGTGCGCTGGGCCTGGGTGATGTCGCCGTGCAGGCGGTCGGTCGCGTAGCCGCGGGCGTGGAGGTGCTCGTCGAGCTCGTCGACCATGATCTTGGTGGAGCAGAAAATGATGCCGTAGCGGAAATCGTGGAGGTCGATCAGGCGGGTGAGCACGTCGATTTTGTAGCGACGATCCATCTCGATATAAACCTGGTCCACCTTGGGCGCGTTTTGCGCCTGGGCGGCGATTTTGACCCACTCGGGGTTGGGCAAGAAGCGCTTGATCATCCCTTGGATGGCAGGCGGCATGGTGGCCGAGAAAAACAGCGATTGGCGCGTGGCCGGGGTTTCCGAAAGGATCTTCTCGATGTCGTCGCGGAAGCCCATGTCGAGCATGCGATCGCACTCGTCGAGAATCACCATTTTGAGGTTATCCAGGCGAAGGGTGCCGCGCTCCATGTGGTCCATGACGCGACCGGGGGTGCCGATGACGATCTGGGCGCCGGCCTCAAGGGCGCGGATCTGGCGATCGTAGGGCTGACCACCGAAAATAGGCACTTCGCGAACACCTGATTTATAGAAGGCGAGCTTGGCGATTTCCTCTGCGACCTGCACGGCGAGTTCGCGGGTAGGGCAAAGAATCAGGACCTGAACGGCTTTCTTCTTAGGGTCGACTTTTTCGACAGCGGGAATGCCGAAGGCAGCGGTTTTACCAGAACCGGTGGCCGATTGGCCTACGACGTCACGACCGGAGAGTAGCAAGGGAATGACGGCGGTTTGAATCGGCGATGCCTCTTCAAAGCCCATCTTATCCACGGCCTTTAACACCTCGGCGGACAGGCCAAGCTCGGTAAATTTCAGTTTTTCCATGCATCAACGTATGCGGTGAATTTGGCAAAAGATAGACAAAAGATTTTTCAATCCAAGCTACCGAACTTTTTGTGAACCCAATTCCACGGTTTTGATCTTATCCTTGAGTCGAGAAACGGAGCAGTTTACCTCATTTTTTACTGACGCCGGTGGGGCTAGTGGAGCAGGTCGGCGGGCGAGTTCCAGTTGGTGAACAGGGGGCGCTCACTCAGGTCGATTGATAGCGGATTTAAGATGAAGCCCGTTACCGCAGCCTGAATAAGCGGTTGAAGTCCGAGGTGGCCTGCCGCCAAGGCGTTTTCGATCCTGGGGAGAAAACTTTTTGGGTAAACTGCGACCATGGGCTCAAAGCCGTCTGGGCCGTGAGGCACGACCCCCGTGTTACCTGCCGCGTTAGCGAGAATTTTTTTAAGGTATGTGTCCGTCAGGTGGGGTAAATCCACCGCGATCACTAGAATTTGGCTGTGGCGTGCGGCGGCAATCACGGCGGCCAAACCGCTCAACGGGCCGCAATCCGCAACCGCGTCGGTTACCACCCGGGCGCCCGGTATGCCGTAATCGACACCGGCTTGGCCTGAGATGAGCAGGTCATCGATGCCTAGGCTGCTCAGCAAGGTGGCTTGGTGCGCGATGAGCGGTATGCCTTTGTTTGGGGATGGCAGAAACGCCTTGTCGCGTCCCATGCGGATGGAGCGGCCGCCAGCGAGTATGGCGGCGCTGAAAGGCAGTGCGGTGGGGGAGCTCGTCATCACAGCACGGTTAATTCACTAGGCGCAGCCAGCCGTCGGTGAGGATTTTGGCGCGCAGGCCGCCACGGCCTTTGAGCGCTGCTTCTGCGCCCGGCGTAAACGCTTGGTCCATCCAGTAACAGGGCGAACACTCGGCGGTGCCAAGAAAGGTGACGCCCTGCACGGTGAAGGTTTGGCCTATCAAGGTGTTTAAATCGATTCCGCGCGTGATGACGTTACGCCGAAAAGCCGAGGGCTCGGGGTGCGCGCCGGCGAGTGGAAGAAAACTAGTGCAAAGCTCGTCGTAGATTTCGGCGGCGAAGAAAGTGATCTGACCTTTGTAGTCGGGTTTGTAGTCGAAAAACCGATCGTCGCGCACGCCGCGACCCGCGACGCAATCAAGCTCCTGCACAGCGAAAATCGGATGCTCGCCCGCCTGTTTGTCGTGGTGGCCAAAGTAATTGTGCTTGGGGGATAGATACAGGTGTTCGATGCGGAACATGGAGGAGTAGGATGGGTTGCCCACGGAACACACGGATTACACGAAAGATATTAGAAGTCAGAAGAAGAAAGACGCGGAGTTATTGCCCACGAAACACACGAAATGACACGAAAGCGGCAGATCGGAATACTTGGCTGGGTTTGGTGTCAGTTTGTGTGTTTCGTGAGCTAACCGCCTTGCAGGTGTTTGAGGCATTCGCGGATGGCGGGCAGGAGTGGGGGAAGGCATTCGCCGATGGCGCGGGGGTTGCCGGGGAGATTAACGATGAGCGTGCGGCTGCGGGTGCCAGCTGTGGCGCGGGAGAGGATCGCCGTGGGGACTTTAACGAAACTCACCGCGCGCATCGCTTCGCCGAAACCGGGTAACTCGCGCACGATCACATCGCGGGTGGCTTCAGGTGTGACGTCGCGCGGCGCTGGGCCCGTGCCACCGGTGGTCACGATGAGGTCGCATTGCTCGTCGTCACAAAGTGCGCGCAGGGTGGCAGCAATCCCTTCGCGGTCATCGGGAATGAGACGGACAAGAATCGTGAGTTCTTCAACGAAGCTGGCGCGAAGGATGCGCTCGATTTCAGGGCCGCTCAGGTCGGCGTAAATACCAGCGGAGGCGCGGTCGCTGAGGGTGACGCGGGCGATGCGGAGTGAAGAAGACATGGAATTATTGCCCACGAAACACACGAAATGACACTAAATGGTCGGAGCGGAATAACGGGTTTGGTTTTCGTGTCATTTCGTGTGTTTCGTGGGCAAAACGGTTTGCGGATCGGTTTTGGTTTTGGTGGTCACTCGCACCTCGCCGATGACCATCGTTTTATCCACGGCCTTCATCATGTCGTAGAGGGTCAGGGCCGCTACGGAAACGGCGGTGAGGGCCTCCATTTCGACCCCGGTTTTTCCGGTTAGGCGGACTTCGGCGGTGATAAGAATACGGTCGGAGTTTACGGCAAAATCGATGCCGACTTTTTCAAGTGCGAGCGGGTGGCAGAGCGGGATTAGTTCGCTGGTGCGTTTGGCGGCCATGATACCCGCTAGGCGAGCGCAGGCCAGGACGTCGCCTTTGGGAAGCGCCTGCTTTTTGAGGAGGCGAATGGTGGCGGGTTCACAACGTAGTTCGCCGGTGGCCACCGCGCGGCGGATTTGCGGGGGCTTGCCGCCGACGTCGACCATCGTGGCGGCGCCGGTGTCGTCGAGGTGGGAGAATTTTTTCATAGGTACGCGGGCGTAATTTTAACGGCAGGGCAGGACTTCGACTGCAAGTTCGTTGGTGCCGTCTGCGGGGATACGAACCAAAGCGTCAGCCAACCCCAGCGCGGTGAGGTCGGAGGAGTCGCGCCAAGGAAGTGGGGTGACAACGAGCGAGGTGCTGCGATTGGGATTGCGACTGTAGCTGAGGTAGGCGGGCCACCAGGTTTCGCGGGGGTTGCCCTCAAGACACGCGTCTTCGTCAAGTTTGGCTCGGACGAGGTAAGACGGATCAGTGCCGGCGAGGTATGCGAGGACGCGATTAACAAACAGGTGGAAACACACGAAGTGCGCCAGGGGATTGCCGGGCAGGCCAAAGGCGAGGCGTCTGTCGCGGGAGGCGGCGATGAAGGGTTTTCCGGGGCGGCTGGAGACTTTGTCGCAGTGGAGTTTAAAGCCGAATTCAGCGAGGAGTGAGCCCGTGTGGTCGTGATCGCCGACACTCGCGCCGCCACTGATGAGAATAATGTCGGACGGGGATGCGAGGGCATCGGCGAGGGCGTCTGCGGTGGTGGTGCGGGAGTCGGCCACGCGGCGGTGCCAGCACAGCTCGGCCCCAGCCTCGGCGAGAAGCGCGGCAATTAGGGTGGAGTTGGAATCGCGGATTTGGCCAACCAGCGGGGTGGCATCGGGGGCGACGAGTTCGCCGCCGGTGACGAGGTGAGCGACGCGGGCGCGGCGGTGGACGAGCGGGTGGGTGACGCCAAGCGAGGCGAGCAGGGCGAGGGCACCAGGAGTCAGGCGTTGTCCGGAGGTGATCAGGCGGTCGCCGGCGCGGGCCTGCGAGGCGCGTGGGCGGATGTGGCGGGTCGAGGGCGGTTGCAGCAGTTCGATTTGGCCTGAGGTGGGACCAGGTCGGGTATCTTCCTGCATGACGAGCGCGGCGGACTCGGGGGGGAGGGCGCTGCCGGTGAGAATACGCAAAGCGGTCCCGAGGGCCGGGGCTGTTGCGGGAGGCGGCGAACCTGGGGTGATCGTACCGATGAGAGTGACCAAAGCGGTGGGTTGGTCGGCGTGGACGAGGTAGCCGTCGATGGCGGAGCGGTTAAATGGCGGTTGGTCTTCGGGGGCGAGGATGTGCTCGTCGAGGATGCGTCCGAGGGCGGCGGACAGGGGAATGCGTTCGCTAGGCAGCGGGGCGGCGAGGGCGTCGAGGCGTGTCCAAAGTTCGGCGACGGTGATCATGCGGGGATTCAGGATCGATTGGGCATCCAGGTGAATGCGCTGACCAATAACATTGTTGCGGTGGAGAGGATGCCGATCCCTGCGGAATTTTCGTCTCTAAAAAGCGAACCCTGAGCTACGCGTTTTATACCTTCTCGCATGACAGGCACATTAAAGTTGAGGAGTAGCCCGAGTGAGCGCTTGTGGAGTTTAAGGTAGGTTAACAGCTGGGCTTGATGAATGGGTTGAAGCATCTGGACTGACTTGAGTTCCAGGATGAGTTCGTCTTCCACCACGAAGTCCACCCGGTAGCCGCAGTCGAGTGATACTCCTTTGTAAGTGAGTGGTGTCTCCAGCTGGCGTTGGTAATGCAGTCCGGACTGGGTTAATTCGTAGGCGAGGGCCTCCTCGTAAGCCGATTCAAGCAATCCAGGGCCCAGTTCCCGGTGGACTTCAATGCAGAGACCAATGACGCGGTGGGAGAGCTGGTTGATATGTTGCTTTTGATCTTCGTTTTCGGGTTTGTGCATGATGAAGAAAGTGAATTGGGGGGGGGGACTGAACTTAGGTTTTTAACCACAAAGACACCGAGGCACAAAGGGCGCACAAAGAAGACGGGGAGTGGAGTGCTGAACTTTGTGGTGAAGTCCGGGAGGCAGGAGGTGGGGTGTGATTAAGAGAGCGGGGATTGTAGCGCTTTTAACCACAAAGACACCGAGGCACAGAGGGTGTTCGATAAGGCAGGGGGGCTAAAGTGCAGGGCTTTGTGGGGCCTTTGTGCCTTGGTGTCTTTGTGGTTAATTCCGCAGATTGGATCAGGCTGTGTTCGTTTTCCAGATGGGCACATCTTGTTTGAGGCGGTCCATGAAGGCGGCGAGTAGGGCAAAGGCTTCGGCGCGGTGGCGGGCCTGCACGGAGATGTGGATGGCGGCTTCGCCTACGCGGATAACCCCGATGCGGTGCTGAACCCGCACCGCTACACAGGGGTAGACGACGGCGAGTTCGGTGAGCAGGCGGCGCATCACCGTCTCGGCCATGGGTTGATAGGCCTCGTAAACCAGCGCGCCGATGGGGCCGCCGTTTTCCTCGCCACGCACCGTGCCGGTGAATTCGGCCAAGGCACCCACGCGTGGATCCGGGCAACTGCAACGTGGGGTAATAACGGCGTCGTTAATCAGGATTTCGATGTGCACGGGAAACGGCGGAGGCCAGAAGCGGAGGAGTTAACCACTGATGCGCAGGTATGAACACTCATGTCGGAAGTAGGACCGTTTATTTAACCTCCCGAGACCGGCGGAATGACGGCGATTTCGTCGGCGGGGGCCAGGACTGCGTCGGCAGTCAAGAAGTCGTCGCCACGGGCGAGGCGGGAGACGTTGCGCAAGGTGGCGAGTTCGGGGTGACGTTGCACCAGCAGATCCCAAAGCGATGAGACCGTCAGCGGCGAGGTGAGCGGGATTTCTTCCTGGGAGCAGCCGGTGGCGCGGCGGGCGTGGGCAAAATAAAGAAGTCGCATATACAAATCAGCCGCCGATCGCGGT
>JBILJE010000303.1:0-3709 GCA_044377395.1 Rariglobus sp.
CTGTTTTTCCTGCTCGGCCCGAGCGGGTGCGGCAAAACCACGTTGTTGCGCAGCTTGGCCGGGTTTTATTTTCCCGAGGAGGGTTCCATTCAGTTCGGCGCGGAGGACGTGACTCGCCTGGCTCCCCACAAGCGCAACACCGGCATGATGTTTCAGAGCTACGCGCTTTGGCCGCACATGACCTTGGCCGAGAACGTCGCCTTCGGGCTGGAGGAACGCAAGGTGCCCAAAGCCGAGATCAAGCGCCGGGTCGCCGAGGCGCTGGCCTCAGTGCGCATGGAAGCCTACGCCGAGCGTAAACCCAACCAGCTTTCCGGTGGCCAACAACAACGCGTGGCCCTGGCCCGCGCCTTGGTCGTGCGCCCACGCTGCCTGTTGCTCGATGAGCCGCTGTCCAATCTCGACGCGAAACTGCGCTTGGAGATGCGCGCGGAAATCCGCCGGGTGTGTAAGGAGTTTCAACTCACCACTGTCTACGTGACCCACGACCAGAAGGAGGCCCTGTCGATCGCCGACCGCATGGCCATCCTCGACGGCGGCAAAATCCTGCAGGTGGGGGCACCGCGTGAAGTTTACCGCCGCCCAGTCTGCAAAGCGGTGGCGCATTTTATCGGTGAGACCGATTTTATTGCCGGTCGGGTGCTGGGTCCGCAGGGGGCCTACGTGGAGGTGGAAACCGCACTCGGCCGTTTCCTTGGTGTGGTGGGTGCGCCTGGCTTCAATCCGCCCGCGGGCACGGCGGTGACGCTTTCGATTCGTCCCGAGTGTTGGTCGCTGGGCCGCGAGGCACGCCCGGGCAATTCGGTGCGGGGCCGCATTGGCGCGGCGGTGTACCTCGGTGAGGTGGCGCAGTATGAATTTATCGCCGCCGGCGCGGTGTTAAAAGTTTACGAGTTGAACCCCCGGTTTGTTGATGGATCCGCCGCCGCCGAGCTGTGGGCGAGTGTCGAGCCTGATGACGTGGTGGTGCTGGGCGAGTGAGTCCAATTTGCGTTCACGATGAGTATAACGAAATCAGTTCGAGGACGGGGCGGTTACCTCTGGAGGAAACACCTTGAGCTCACGCTCAAGGCCACGGTTGATGGCCCTCTCCGCCCTGTTGCCCTGAAACGCGTTAACCCTCCGAGTGTGGCCCTGAGCGTGAGCTCAGGGATGCTGGAGTCTGTAGCCTGAACGCGCAGAAGTGTGAGTATGCTCAAGCAGGCGATCATCGTTTTAACCCTGCTGGCGACCTTGGTGCTGCCTTTTGCGCTGCGTCCCAGAACCCAGCATCCCGGCCGTGTCGAGGAAACCCTCGTCATAATCACGCCGCACAACGAGGCGATCCGCCAAGAGTTCGGCCTGGCCTTTGCCCGCTGGTACCAGGCGCGCACCGGCCGTGCGGTCGCGATCGATTGGCGCTTGATCGGCGGCACCAGCGAGATCGCCCGCTATTTGGAAGGTGAATACACCGCAGTTTTTCAAAACCACTGGGTCAACACGCTGGGCCGCCCGTGGAGCAACGCGGTGCTTAACGCTTTCGCCAACGGCGCGCTGGCGAACGATGCGCCCGCCCTCGCCAAGGAAGCGCGGGCGGCGTTCCTCGCGTCCAACGTGAGCTGTGGCATCGACTTGTTTTTTGGCGGCGGCAGCTACGATTTTATCCGCCAGGCGCAGGCGGGGCGCTTGGTGGCCAGCGAGGTTTTAAAAAAACACCCGGAGTGGTTCACCGAGGCGGTCATTCCGCCGTCCTTTGCTGGTGAGGCGTTTTGGGACCGCGAAGGACGCTGGGTGGGAACGGTGCTGAGCTCCTTTGGTATCATCGCCAACCGCGACGCGCTGCGCCGCCTGGGCGTGACCCGCCCGCCGCGCGTTTGGGCGGACCTGGCGGATCCGCGGTTTTTTGGCGAAGTGGCGCTGGCCGATCCGACCAAAAGCGGTTCGATGGCCAAGGCGTTTGAAAACGTTATTCAGCAGCAGATGCAGCGGGTGGTCGCCGAGCGCTTGGCGTCGTTGGGTGAGGTGGACGAAGCGACGCGGCGCTCGGCCGAGCAGGCGGCGGTGGCGGCCGGGTGGAACGAGGGCTTAAAGCTGATTCAGCAGATCGGCGCCAACGCGCGTTACTTTACCGACTCCGCGCAGAAGGTGCCGATCGACGTGGCGGCGGGGGATTGCGCGGTGGGCATGGGCATCGATTTTTTTGGGCGTCAACAACAGGAGGCGGTGCGGCGGCGCGGGGCTGACGACCGGGTGAGTTATGTGTCGCCGGAGGGCGGGGCGGTGGCCTCGGTTGATCCGGTCGGTCTGCTGCGAGGGGCTCCGAGCCGCGAGGTGGCCGAGGCGTTCATCGAGTTTTCGCTTTCGATGGAGGGACAGAAACTCTGGAACTTGAAGCCGGGCGAGGTGGACGGGCCGACGTATTTCGCGCTCCGACGCCTGCCGGTACGGCGCGATTTTTATACTCTGCCCGGAATCGCGGCGCTGCGCAGCGACCCGGACGAGACTCCCTATGGGCCCCAGGACCGGCTGATTTATCAGCCCGAGCGCACCGGACGGCTGTTTCGGGAAATGGCATTTGTTATCCGCGTGATGTGTTTGGACACCCAGCCGGAGTTAAAACAGGCGTGGCAGGCGCTGATCGCAGCGGGCATGCCGGCGGAGGCGCTGGCGGTTTTTCAGGAGCTTACGGCGGTGGATTACGCGGCGACGCAGGGGCGGATCCGCAGCGCGTTAAGAGCATCGAACAAGGTGGACGAATTACTTTTGGCTAAAGAGTTAGCGCAAAAATTCCGCACTCAGTACCAGCGCACGGTGGAACTGGCGGAGGCGGCGCGCGGCAGGCGATGAGGTTTTATAGAGGTGGGCCAGGGAAGGGGGCTTGAGCGGTTATTTTCCGGCGAAGACGAATAAGGGTGATTTTGAGGTTGCACGGACTGGGCACGGGCCTTTGCTCTGACCCTTTAACTTTTAAACATCATGGCCCAAGAAACCGTCACCCTGGAATGCACCGAAGCCCGTAAAGAGGGTAAACCCGTCTCCCGTTACCTGACCAAGCGTAACAAGAAGACCGTCACCGAGCGCATCGAGAAGAAGAAGTACAACCCCTTCCTCAAGCGCCACACCCTCCACAAGGAAATCAAGTAACGCGTCGCCGCGTCCCGCTTTTAAAAAAGCCGCTCCCGTAATGGGGGCGGTTTTTTTGTGGGTGGATTTTGGGTGGGGCGAGGCTGGCGCATCACACCTGCGCGCCGTGGGGGTAATATTAATTAGCGTTCTACGGCATCCCTGAGCTCACGCTCAAGGCCACGGGAACTGTGGCGGCCGGAGTGGCTGGGCTTGGAGCGTGTGGCCTTGAGCGTGAGCTCAGGGTGTTTACCCAAAGGTATCTGCTCTCCCCAAGAACCAAGTTAATTACGCTCATCTTGAACGAGAATCAGTTAAGCGGCGGCCCCCTTTTGGTAGAAGCGGTTGAACATCGGGGTGGCCATGAGCGTGGTGGCCACCGCCATGAAGACCATGATGGAGAATAGCGCCGGGGTGATCAGGCCGCGTTCCAGGCCGATGTTGAGGATGATTAACTCCATGAGCCCGCGGGCGTTCATGAGCGAACCCAGACCGAGGGACTCCCGATGGTTTTCGCCGCACAGGCGGGCGGCCAAGTAACAGGCGCCGGCTTTACCGAGCACGGCGGCAATCAGAATCACGGCCGCGATTAGCCACTGGCTGGGAT
>JBILJE010000304.1:0-3684 GCA_044377395.1 Rariglobus sp.
AACCGCATTGCCCGCGCCGTTCGAATCCCGCTGCGCGGAAACTTCAAATCCCACCTTTCAAATCTCAAATTCGGCCCCAGCCTTCCCGAGCTTCTCGCCAGCACGCCGGCCCAACTCATCGCCCTCCTCGGCGCGCTCCAGCTCGACGAACGCGGCCGATTGATCACCCAGGACATCGTCCCCCAAATCCAGGAGCGGTTAAAATTCCTCGACCACGTAGGCCTCGGCTACCTCGCCATGGACCGCCCCACCGACACGCTCTCCGGCGGCGAAGCCCAACGAATTCGCCTCGCCGCGCAACTCGGCACCAACCTCGCCGGCGTGCTCTACGTGCTCGACGAGCCGTCCATCGGTTTACACGCACGCGACAATGACCGCCTCATCGAAACCCTGCTCACCTTGCGTGACAAAGGTAACACGCTGCTGGTGGTCGAGCACGACGACGAGCTGATGGAGCGCGCCGACAACATCATCGACCTCGGGCCTGCGGCCGGTCGCCACGGCGGCGAATTGTTGGCGCAAGGCACGCCCGCCGAAATCAAGGCGAGCGACAAGTCGTTAACCGGCCTGTTTCTGGCCAAGGGCATCGTGCATCCGTTGCGCGGTGCGTATCGGCCGGTGCCCGCACCTAAATCCAAAAAACCACGGCGCGCATAAAATCATCGCCCTTTCATAAGCCACAACTTGCTCATCACCCACAAAACCATATCGTCACCCATATATGAAAACCACCTTGGATCTTCCTGACGATTTGCTCATCGAGGCCAAGTCTGTCGCCGCCCGCCGCCACACCACGCTCAAGGCCATCGTCGAACACGCCCTTCGCCGTGAGATCCAGCAGCTCTCGCCATCCACGCCCGCCATCGACGATAAGTTTGAACTCAACGAACTCGGTTTTCTGGTGCTCAAGCGCAATCCCGACGAGGTCGTTACCCTGGATACCATCCAAAAAATCCAAGACGAAATCGACCAAGAAGAATTTAACGCCGCTCTGAAATTCGCTGGCCACCTGTGATGCACTTACTCGATGCCAACGTGTTGATCGCCTTGCTCGATCCGGCGAATCCTCACCACCTCGCCGCGAAGACGTTTTTCAAAGCCTATTCGCCCGCCGGCTGGGCCACTTGTCCACTCACCGAAAACGCCGTTTTGCGTATTCTTGGCAACCCAACCTATCCCGGCAGCCCGGGCTCCCCCGAGGCCACCCGCACCTTACTCACCAGCCTCACCTCCGCCCCGGGCCACCAATTCTGGCCCGACAACCACTCGCTACTCGACGCTCGCCGCTTCCCGCGTTTACCCGCCGCTAACCAACTGACCGACGTTTACCTACTCGCCCTCGCCGTTTCTCGGCACGCGCGGCTCGCCACGTTCGACCGCAGCCTCGACACCGCCTGCGTGCTCGGCGGACCCGCCGCCTACCACCTGCTTTCATAAACCATCGCGCCCAAAGCGCGGTTACTTATCGCCCCCGTTTTCATGCCCTCCGAACTCACTTGGCTCACGCTCAACGGCGTGTGTTTCCGCAACCTGAAGCACTTCGACCTGCACTTGCCGCTCGGTCGCTTGATCATGGTCGCCGGCCCCAGTGGCGCGGGCAAATCCACCCTATTTCGCGACGTGCTTTACCCGGCGACGCTACACGCCATTAAGGACAAAAAAGCCAAACTCACCGGCCGTGAGTTCCTCAACGCCACTGGTTTCGCCCCCGAACCGGCCGGCACCGTGCCGTTCCTCGATTTGTGCGGCGCCGACGGTTTTAAGTCGGTGATCGAGGTGGACCAAGCGCCCATCGGTAAAACTCCACGCTCCACACCCGCAACTTACCTGGGGATTTTCGACCTCATCCGCTCCTTCTTCGCGGCGCTTCCCGAGGCCAAAATGCGCGGTTATTCCGCGGGACGGTTTTCGTTTAATACTGCCGGTGGACGTTGTGAAACTTGCTCTGGCGGCGGCCGCATCAAACTGGAAATGGCCTTCATGCCCGACACCTACCTGCCGTGCGAGGAGTGCCACGGCACGCGTTACAGTGCCGATTTGGCCGACATCACCTGGAAGGGCAAAAATATCGGCCAAGTCCTGCAGCTCACCTTCGAGGAGGCGGCGGTGTTTTTCGATTTCCACTCGCAGCTCGCACAAGTCTGCAAGCTGATGGTGGATTGCGGACTGGGTTACCTTACGCTCGGCCAGTCCTCACCCACGCTTTCGGGTGGCGAAGCGCAGCGTCTCAAACTGGTGACCGAGCTGGCGAACGGCTTGGCCAGCTACAAGGAACGCTCGCGCGGCATCGCGGTTAAGAACCTCTACTTGTTGGAGGAGCCGACCATCGGCTTGCACCTAAGCGACTGCGAAAAGTTGATCCACGTGCTGCATTCGTTGGTCGACCAAGGCCACACCGTGGTGGTGATCGAGCACCACCTGGACCTGCTGGCTGAGGCCGATTACATTATCGAACTCGGCCCGGTGGGCGGCCCCGACGGCGGCGAGTTGTTGTACCAAGGTCCGCTGGCGGGCTTATTGAAACTAAAATCCAGCCCGACCGCACCCTACCTAAAGGCGAAACTTAACGGAGCTCTGCATACCTGCCCCAATACCTGATTGGCCAAACCGACCACCCCCTCGCGAGCCTGCGCAGCTACCTCTGCCGGGATGTTGAAAATCCATAAACAACGCCTCGCCCCCCCCTTGGCATTTCGCCATCACCGCATAAAATCAACGCCTTTGCGGTTGCCCGCAGTCCCGACCCGCGCAAGTTAACCGCACCATGTTCGACCTCATCAAAAAAACTCTCCTCGCCGGCGTCGGTGCCGCCGTCATCACCAAGGAAAAAGTCGAAGACTCGCTCGATGACTACGTTCGCCAAGGTAAACTGAAGGCCGACGACGCCAAAATCATTGCCTCCAAAATCGCAGAACAGGGCCGTAAGGAATTCGAGGAAATGAGCCAGACACTCGCCGCCAAGATCCAGGATCTGGCCGCAAACAACCCCGCGAAAACCGACCCGCGTATCGCCGCGCTCGAAGAACGCATCCGCTCGCTCGAAGCCAAACTCGCCAACCCTCCCACCCGCGCCGGCGAACCGTGAAACCGCTGACGTTCCTCAGCAACGCCGCTCGCGCGAAGGACATCTTCGCGGTTCTCGCCAAGCACGGGTTCGCCAACCTGCTCACCCAGATTGACCCGCAGGAGGGCCTGTGGACGCGTATCATCCCCCAGCCCGCCGAGCGCCGCACCCTGTGGGAACGCGTACGTCTGGCGCTTGAGGAGCTCGGGCCCACCTTTGTCAAAGCCGGCCAGTTAATGAGCATGCGGCCCGACGCGCTGCCGCACGCCCTGATCTTCGAACTGCGTAAACTGCAAAACGCCGTCAGGCCCCTGCCCTTCGACGAGATGTGTCCGGTGTTGGAGGATGACCTCGGCATGACCTGCGCCCAGGCGTTCGCCATCTTCGAGGAAAAACCCGTGGCCAGCGCCTCGCTCGCACAGGTTTACTTCGCCACCCTACACGACGGCCGCGAGGTGGCGGTGAAGGTCCAACGCCCCAATCTCGACAAAACGGTGCAGGCCGACCTCGACCTGCTCACCTGGTTCGCCGGCCAGTTGCACCACCGCGTCGCCGCCATCCACCCCTACGACCTGCCCTCGGTCGTCGCTGAGGTGAAGGACAACCTGCTGCGCGAACTC
>JBILJE010000305.1:0-3679 GCA_044377395.1 Rariglobus sp.
CAGCGAAGCCACGTACCTGGTGCGCTTTGCCGGTGAAATTCACGACCGGGGCCTGTGGTGCCGCACCGAATCTACCCTGACGCTGACCAGCCAACACGAAGCGAACGACGGCAGGCAGATTCCGGCCATTTACCAACTTGCCGGCGAACGCCTGCGTATCTGCTACGGACTCGATGGCAACGAGCCCGCTGAATTCAAAACCAGCGCCAGCAGCCAACGCTACCTAGTGACCTATCGCCGCCTTCCAGTGGGCTAAGGTTACGCGGAGACTTCTGGCATTGAGGCTAAAACCAAAAGCTAAATAAGTTTAGACTTTGTTTGGATAAGGGAGGGACGACCTCCGTGTCGTCCGTGTCTCGATCCAGACCACACGGAGGTGGTCCCTCCCAAAGTCTAAATTCAAAGAGTCGTTGGCATAACCCCTTCATTGCCTATATATTTCCCCATTGCGGCGGTATGCCTTTCGGCAATCCATCGCGGATCGATCCCGACCGTTTCATGTTTCGCCACGCCAGGTGGGTTGCCTCCTCAGCCCAAATACGGATTGCGCCCCAGTGCGGGCGAACACCGGACCGGTTATACTCCCCAACATGGTCGAGTAGGACTGCTCACCCACCACGGTCGGCCCACGATGATTTTCAACACCTTCAGTTATTTTTTGCTGTTTCTGGTTCCGGCGGCCATCGGGTTCCGGATCGCCGGAGCACGCTGGCAGCCTTGGGTGTGTTTTTTCTTTGGGGCCGCATTCTTTGTGTTCTTTTCCCTCACCCAAATCGGTGGGGCCGCCGGCGCCTTTTGCCTGATCATATTTTTATGGGAGAGCGCCTTCAGCCGTCTCTACAAACCCGGCTCCTGGCTTTGTCTGGCCGGCATCGCCCAGGCCCTCGTGTTCCTGATCATTTTCAAATACTGGAATTTCCTCACCGGGCTGGTGTTGGGGCCGCCACCCCAGAATCCGTGGTATTGGGCGGGGGCATTTCTGCCTCTAGGCATTTCGTTTTTCACCTTCGAATTCATCCACTACGCGGTTGACCGCTACCGCGGCACCGCCGAACGCGGAAAACTGGCCGACTACCTCGCCTTCATCCTGTTTTTTCCGACCATGGTGGCAGGCCCGATCAAACGCTACCCCGACTTCGCCGCAAAACTCACCCAACCCTCCCTCGAATGGGCGCAGGACTGGGAACTGGGCATCACCCGCATCCTCGTCGGGTTAGCCAAAAAGTTCGCCATCGCCGACCTGCTCAGCGCCTTCACCGTACACCTGAACATGGCCGATATCGGACAGGCCGAGCGATGGGCGCTACCGCTTTGGCTATTGGCTTATGGAGTAAAAATCTACGTCGATTTCTCGGCCTATTCAGACATCGCGATCGGTTCGGCACGCCTGTTCGGAATCAAGGTTCCGGAGAACTTCGCCTGGCCCTATACCCGCACCAACATCGCCGAGTTCTGGGCACACTGGCACATCTCGCTCACCCAGTGGCTAACGGATTACGTTTTTATCCCGCTGGGCGGGTCACGTCGGGCACCACGGAGGGTTTACCTCAACGTATTAACCACTCTGGCAGTCAGCGGACTGTGGCACGGCGCGGGGCTCAACTTCCTCGTCTGGGGGCTGTGGCACGGAGTCCTGCTGGCTGGACACCGGATATGGAAAAGTTGGCGCCCGCCAAGCGCGCAACCATCGCTATGGGGCGCAGCGGCGGGGTGGGCGTTGACCTTCGTTTCGGTTAACCTCGGGTGGGCATTTTTCTGCATGGATTTACCGACCGCACTCTTCTTTTTCCGGCGAATCGCCGGCGTTTAACCCCCACCCCATGAAAACGTTGATTTGGATCAAAGCAGTGTGCGAGTTCATGCAGGGCTGCGGCACGGCTCCGCCAGTGGGCGCAGGGCACCTTGATCGCGCCTGGCTGCGCGGCCTGTGGTGGGGGGCGCTGTTGGGCGCGGTGATCTTATTCTGCGGTCAATCCTCGCGGTTCATCTACATCGATTTTTAAGCGATGAAAACGAAGCGATTCCTCATTACGCTCGGCATAACGCTGTTCGTGCTGCTCGGCTACAACGCCCTCATCGCGCGTCTGGCCGTGCATTCCCAGCGCCAGCAGGCGCTGGCCGCGGTGTCGCACCCGCCGAAGAACACCTCCGTGGTGTTTTTGGGGAATTCACTGATGGAGGCGGGTGGCGATCCCGCATCGTTTCGGGCGGGCTGGCCCACGAACCAACCTGCGGCCCCTTCGCTCAATCTCGCCCTTGGAGCGACCTCGCCCGTGGAGCATTACCTCATCTGGCGCAGGGCAATCGCGCATGAACTGCGGCCGCAGTGGCTCGTCTATGGTTTTCTGGATGATCAACTCAACGCCCCGACACGTGGCGATTGGTCGGACCTCGTGGGCAATCGGGCCCTTTCATACTACGACCCGGAGCGGGCCGCAGAGTTATACGCACCTGGCTCCACATTGAAGCGATGGGAACTGGTGTTCACCCAGCACGTGCCGATGTTAGCAGAGCGATCCTCGCTATGGACAAAAGTAGAACGATTGCGGCGGCAGTTGTCCGCGATCGGATTGCCACCAGAAAAAACGAACCGGTTTGGCCGGGTGGACGATTTCGGACCGGCGCGAGCGCCAGAAATCGACTCATTTATCGACCGCTGCACGGCGATCACGGATGCACGTGCGGGATTTTCCTCACCCATTAGCCAAATCGTGCAACTCGCCCACGAGCATCAAATCCGGGTGTTGTTTGTGGAGATGCCCATGCCCCAGCAGCACCGCGCCGCATTCTACGCCAAGCCAATCTGGCTGCGTCTAAGGGCCCACGTGCGCGAACTGGCGAGCACAGCGGGGGTAACCTACCTCAACGCCAGTGACTGGGTGGAAGACGAGCGCCAATTCGCCGACTCGATGCACCTTAACATGGAAGGCGCGCGTGTGTTCAGTACCCGCCTTGCCCAGACGCTCGCGAAACTCGGCCAAACGAGCGAAAGCGTCACGACCAACCTGGCCCACAACAAAAGTGCGCGGCACAACGAAGCGCACCCGTGAGCCTCAGGGCGATTCGTCGCAACAGAATCCACCGTAACGGGGAAAGCGGAAGAAACTAAAAAGCGCCCCTTTGGACAAACACCCTACTCGCACGCTTCGAGGTTTTCGATGGGGTAACGCTCAATCAATTGGCCACCCAAAAGGCCAAATGAACCCAAATCACCCTGAGCCAATTCCACCCGCGTATGTGTAAAAAAAGGATGTGCAGACTTGGACTTCTGAGCGCCCCCGACCCAATCCCGCTCCAAAAACTACCGCAGCACCGCCGCCATTTCCTTGGCGAAATAGGTTAAAATCATGTCGGCCCCCGCGCGTTTGATCGCCAGCAGTGACTCGTGGCGGGTACGCGCCAGGTCCAACCAACCCAGTTGCGCAGCTGCCTGGATCTGCGCGTATTCACCCGACACCTGGTAGGCGGCCACCGGCTTGCGCGTCGCCTCACGCACCTCGCGGATGATGTCCAAATAAGCTCCGGCCGGCTTCACCATGAGCACGTCCGCGCCCTCGGCTTCATCGAGGGCGATCTCGGCCAGCGCCTCGCGGCGGTTGGCGGGATTGAGCTGATAGGTGCGTTTATCCAAAAGGTGCGTACCGGCAGCTGAGGCGCTACCCACGGCATCGCGGAACGG
>JBILJE010000306.1:0-3672 GCA_044377395.1 Rariglobus sp.
TTTGCCAAAATGCACCTGAACATCCCCGGGATTGGCGATGATTTCGCTCGGCTGCGGAACCACTTCGGCATCACCGGAACTTGGGCGCGAGGCGCTGCTGGTGGTGGTCGCACGCGCCGGTGTGCTGCGCGCGGGAGCCGCTTTGTTGCCGTCAGCGAGGAGCTGGCGAATGGCAACCAATTCTTGGTGGATAGCTTTGAGCAGATCGTCGTTCATAAGTGGGTTGGCGAATCAGAGCGCTCGGGGTTAACGAGGCAAGGGGCAACCCATGAAATAAAAGTGCGCTCCCGCAACTTGTGGGCAGTTAACCACCCACCTTCTTAAACGGCGTCATTATCGCCAACTCACACTCATTCGCGTTCATGATGAGCCTCATTAAGAGGGTTCAGGGGGAGCGGGAACCTTTGGGTAAACACCCTGAGCTCACGCTCAAGGCCACAAGGCGTATGATCGCGAAGCGTGTGGCCTTGAGCGTGAGCTCAAGGATGCCGTAAACCTCAACTTGAACGCTAATGCGTATCAGCACCACTGCATCGCCCGCTTCGGCCAACTCATTTTCTCGTTTTAACCGTACCCTGCGGCGCATTGAGCTCGATTGATAGGGCCGACTTCCCTTTGGCTGCCGCTGCGTCCCGCCTGCTCCCGTGCCCGAACTTCTCCACACTCTCCACTCCAGCTTCGGCTATCCGGAATTCCGGCCGCTCCAGCGCGACATCATCGAAACCTCCCTCGCCGGCCGCGATGTCTTCGCGCTGCTGCCCACCGGCGGCGGCAAATCCCTCTGCTTTCAAATCCCCGCCCTGCACCGTACCGGCCTAACCATCGTGGTCTCCCCGCTCATCGCGCTGATGAAGGATCAGGTCGACCAACTTCAGGCCGCCGGCGTCGCCGCCACGTTTCTCAACTCAACGCTTTCGCCCGCCGAAGCCCGCTCGCGCCTCGCCGGTCTGCACCGCAACGAGTGGAAACTGCTCTACGTCGCCCCCGAGCGCCTCATGCTCGATAATTGGCAGGCCAACTTAAAAGCCTGGAACGTCGCCGCCATCGCCATTGACGAGGCGCACTGTGTTTCCGAATGGGGCCACGACTTCCGCCCCGAGTACCGCCAGATCGCCAAACTGCGCGAGCTCCTGCCCGACGTGCCGCTGATGGCGCTCACCGCCACCGCCACCGAACGCGTGCGCGCCGACATCATTAAACACCTCAAACTGCGCAATCCCGCGGTGTTCGTCGCCTCCTTCAACCGCCCCAACCTCACCTACAAGGTCACGCCCAAGGAAAAGCCCTCCGAACAGATCATCGCCTGGGTAAAAAAGCGCGAGGACGAGAGCGGCATCGTTTACTGCGCGAGCCGTGCCGCCACCGAGCGCGTGGCCGAGGCCCTCTCCGCCAAAGGCTACAGCGCGCGCCCCTACCACGCCGGCCTGCCCGCCGACGAACGCGCCCGCAACCAGGAGCTATTCCTGCGCGACGAGGTGCACATCATGTGCGCGACGATCGCCTTCGGCATGGGCATCAACAAACCCAACGTGCGCTGGGTCATCCACTACGACCTGCCCAAAAACATCGAGGGCTACTATCAGGAAACTGGCCGCGCGGGCCGCGACGGCCTTCCGGGGGATTGCCTGCTGCTGTTCTCCGCCGGCGATGCCGCCAAGCAGACCCACTTCATCGACGAGATGACCAACGAGCAGGAGGCGCAGGTTGCCCGCAATCAGCTCCGCCAAATCCTGCGCTACGCCGACGGGTCCAACTGCCGCCGCAGCGAACTGCTCGCCTACTTCGGCGAAAAGTTCCCCCTCGATAACTGCGGTGCCTGCGACAACTGCCAGGAGCCGCGCGACACCTACGACGGCACCATCGTTGCGCAAAAGTTCCTCTCCTGCGTTTACCGCATCAACGCCGCCAGCCGCTTCGGCGTCGGCATCAACCACGTCGGCGAAGTGCTCACCGGTGCCGACACCGACAAAATCCGCCGCTGGGAGCACGACCGGCTCACCACCTACGGAATTGGCAAAGACCTCTCGCGCCCCGCCTGGGCCGCCATCGGCCGCGACCTGATCCGCCTCGGCCTGCTCGCGCAAATCGAGGGCGAATTCCCCACCCTCCAACTCACCGCCGAGGGACTCGACTCGCTCAAAACCCGCCGCCCCATCACGCTCACCAAGCCCATGGAGGCCCCGAAAGTCCGCAAGGTCGTGCGCCGCCAGGGCGACATCGAGTGCGACGAGATTCTGTTCAACCGCCTGCGCGACCTGCGCAAAAAGCTGGCCGACGAGCGCAAGGTTCCCGCGTACGTTATCTTTGGCGACGCCACGCTACGCCAGATGGCCCGCGAGTATCCGCAAGGCGACGAAGCCATGGCGCACATCTTCGGCATGGGTGCGAAGAAACGCGCCGAGTTCAGCGAACTGTTCGCCCGCGAGATCTCGACTTTCCTTCAGGATAACTCGCGCCAAACGTTTAACGACTGACCTCCCGCCATCACGACCCACTCTCACCTTCTGCCTCCACCGTTTTCCAACCTTGCCCGCTTTTCGCCCTTTCGCCTAACACTACGATCAACGCCGCTTCATTCATTTCCTATGAACTCACGCTACCTCGCCCTACTCATCACCGCCCTTCTCCCTCTTTCAACTCAGGCCGCCATTGAAACATGGACTGGTCCGGACGGGCGGCCCGTTCAGGCCGAATTCATCCGCAGGAGCGGCGACTACATCTCGTTTCAAAAACCCTCGGGAGCGAGCTACCTGCTGCCGTACAGCAAACTCTCCGAAGCCGATCGAGCCCGGGTTGATGCACTCACCGGCGAAACATGGACTGGTCCGGACGGGCGGCCCATTCAGGCCGAATTCATCCGCAGGAGCGGCGACTACATCTCGTTTCAAAAACCCTCGGGAGCGAGCTACCGGCTGCCGTACAGCAAACTCTCCGAAGCCGATCGAGCCCGGGTTGATGCACTCACCGGCCGCACCGCTTCCGCCTCAGCTACCGGTGCCAGCTCGACCAAACCCAGCGATGATTCCGCCGAGCCAGCCGCAACAAACAAGATCGGGAAAGTGATCGCGCCGCTCATCGGCAAACTCGTTCACCTCAAAGGTTCGGCGCTGGTGGTCGTGCCACAGACTCCTCTGACCGGCGTGCGCTATGTGGCGTTTTATTATTCCGCGCACTGGTGCCCGCCCTGCCGCGCGTTCACGCCAAAACTCGTGACAGCGTATAAGGAAATCAAAGCCGCCCACCCCGAGTTTGAGGTTATTTTTGTCAGCAGCGACCAGGACGAGGACTCGATGAAAACTTACATGCGCGAAACCTCCATGGCCTGGCCGACTGTGCGTTTCGGTCAAAAGGATAACCTGCGCAGCCTGCAGCGGCCCGGTCACGAGCGAGGCATTCCCAATCTCGTGTTCATGACCGCCGACGGCAAAGAACTCGCCACGAGCTACACGCCAAGTGGCGACTACTCTGGGCCGAACCAGGTGCTCGCGGCCATCCAGAAGCATTTCAAGAAGTGATAGGCGCTGGTAATCCAGTAGGCAGTAACATCGAACTAGTCGGATTTAGCCCTAGTAGGCTGTAACATTTAGAGTGTCGGATAGTAGCTGAACGTGGACGGGTGTCTGACGGATGCGGAGTTTTAACGCTAAGATCGCAAAGAACGCTAAGAAGTCG
>JBILJE010000307.1:0-3604 GCA_044377395.1 Rariglobus sp.
CGTCGCCCCTGAAGCCGCGGATAACCGGAGTGCTGTCAGCGAAGGGGGTGACGGTGCCGTCCTTGTTAGAGATGCCGGTGCCCAGTTTCCCCAAATACGCCGAGAGGTCCTGTTTGAGCCTGCCCTGCGAAACATCCACTGGGATTGTCTTGGAGTAAGTCGTGATGTCGCCAGCCAACGGGGTGACGGCGGATTTAAAATCCGCGCCGGCAAACTGGACCTGATTTGGCGTCAACACCTTGGTCAAGGACGTGGCAGCGGTGACGGGATCCAAGGTGGCCTTACTGGCGGTGGTGTTATCAAGCACGCGCAGGTCGGTCTTATTGGCCAAGGAAAAATCAAGGGCCTGCTGCGGGCTGCCCGCTGGCGCTGGCGCTGGCGCTACCTTGTTGACCTTGGCTTTCAGGCTTTCGTCGGTCACCCACCAAGCAAACCCGCCGGACGTGGCACCGGGGAAGTTGGAGTCAGTTTGTAAGGGGACATAGCCGACCTCGACCGAGTGGATCACTTCGGTCGTGGAGTTGATGTTGGCCGAAGAGTCCTTGATTTTGGCCATGGTG
The DNA here is from genome assembly GCA_044377395.1 of Rariglobus sp. Classification (GTDB taxonomy): domain Bacteria; phylum Verrucomicrobiota; class Verrucomicrobiia; order Opitutales; family Opitutaceae; genus Rariglobus. The sequence continues at coordinate 561 of JBILJE010000307.1, forward strand.
ATTGCGCGAGAATCAGGCGTAGCGCTCACCAGGTCCTCCACTGATGTGGTCAGCGCAAGCCTAGGAGATGTTAAGGGTTTGGGCAGCGAGGCAAGCCACGTTACCTCGCGGGAATCCGGCTGAAGATCGCCGGCGACGTTGGCTGCCGTGTCATAGCCCAGACTGAACTTCCGGATCTGCTCCAGATTAGCATCCAGGTTGCCTGGATCGCGGGTTTTGAAGACGCCCAGCCAGTGCGGATTTTTGACCCTTGTAACTGTGGGGTCAGTACTCAGATCGTCAGGCTTTTCGGTAAAAATGGCTGCATTGGCGGTGGAGCGCTGGTCGGGCCCCAGATTTTTTTGCAGCTCACCTAGGGCGATATTCAGCGCCATCAGCGCGTTTTGCCGGGCGCGGTCTTGAGTCTGGTAATTATTGGCGATCTGAATTTCAACCCGCGTGAGAGCCGAAAACGAGACCATGATCAGCACCAACAGCGCCATCAGCACGATCGTTATAAGAAGTGCAAATCCAGATTGTTGGGGTTTATTGAAATTTGAAGCGGGGCACATAATTAAACCTTTCGTGAAATTTACTCAGCTAGGGGATTTTAGATTGGCGGCGGAAACAGCTCAGAAGCGCTGTACGGCTGCAACTCTACCAACGGATCATTAAGCTTGGTCAACTTGGCAAGGCGGTCGGCTTTATCGAAGAAACAACCGGATTTTAACCACTAATGAACACTAAGATACTCTAATCCAGAAGAGATGAGTCATACCCATTACACAGCTATTCAGGACTTTTAACGCAAGGACGCTAAGGCGCGAAGTATGAGACAACTCGTTTTGGGCGAAGGCTTGCTTTGCGCCTGTGCGACTTTGCGTTAAAGACCCAGTTTGGCTGATAAAGAGTATCATTGGTTTTATAAGCGGAAATTAGGGTTCATTAGTGGTTAAAACGGTTCGTTTGTATTTCTTTGAACGCGAAATGGTATGAGCTGTGAGGTGCTGAGGTAGGGCTTATCGGCTTGGTTTATCAGTGTTCATCAGTGCCCATAAGGGGTTAAAAAAACTCCGTATCCGGATCGAAGAACCCAATCAAAGTTAACCCCTTATGGGCACTGATATTCACTGATGCGGGAGTCTCGTGCGGATTTAAAATCGGATCAGGTCCAAGAGGAGCGGGCTCACCGCGCCACCGCTCTTGGCCGGGGTGCCACGGGGGCCGACCCGCGGGCCTTTTCCTCGCGCAAGCGCTGGTTGGACTCGGCCGAAAGCGGGAACTTCAGCGTGAGGACCATGCAAATCAGGAAGAAGGGGATCGGCCCGAGCGCGAAGGACCACCGCAGGATCTGGATCGTCGATTCGCTTTGCTGCGCGAGGTGCTGGTCGAAGCCAGAAAGCTGCACAATGCCGCCGCCCACCACACCAATCATCGCGATCGCGACCTTGCAGCCCCAGTTGTACATCGCTGTATACACGCCCTCGCGCCGCACGCCCGTGCGGATTTCGTCGTAGTCACAAACTTCGGCCAGCATCGGGAAGGTCAGCACCCACACGCTCGTCACGCAGATCTGTACGAGGATCTGGAACAGGCACTGGGGCAGCACGATCATAAACAGGCTGGTTTGCGTAGGATCAATCGGGGTGAAGACCAGCGGCGAAAGCAGGAACGCGGTGATGATGCCGACCATGCTGGCGAAGAGCAGTTTCGTTCGTCCGAACAGGGCCGAAAGCCGGGGCAGCAGAAACGTGGCGACGAAACCCGCCACCGCGCCGGCAATGCTCGAATACATGAAGAGTTGGCTGGCCAGGTCCTTGTTGCCGGGCGCGACAATCGCCAGATTGAGGTAGGTGGTCACGCCCAAGGTGGCGCACAACCCCACGATCGTAAACGACACGATGCCGGTAACCATCAGGAAGGGCACGTTGCGCACCGTGTATTTGAAGCCGTCGATCAGGCTGTGGGAATGACCGCCTCCCGCCTCCACTGTAGCGGGCTTTTCCTTCACCACCAGCGCCGCCGCGATGCCCGAGAAAAGCACCAGCGCACCGAGTCCCACGCCGATGTTGGCGAACGACTCGGTCGGGTTGGCACCGAAAGAACCGTTGTAGACGAAGCGTTGCAGGAACGGAGCGATCAACGCCAGCACCGCGCAGTTCGCGGCCACGCGATAGCCCGCCAGGGTGTTGCGGTCCTCGTCGGTGGAGCCCAGCGACAGGCCGAACGCCATGAACGGCACGCTGTAGATCGCGTAGGCCGTAAAATAAAGGAAGGTGATCGCGATCAGGTAGCCATTGAGCTGGTTGGGCGTCAGGCCGGAGGGCGGTGCCCAGAGCGCGTAACAGGCCAAACTGCCGAGGATTGCGCCGACGATCATGAACGGGCGGCGCCGACCCATCTTCGACCGGCACTTGTCGGAAAGATTTCCGAAAAACGGATCGATGAACGCCTCCCAGATGCGCGAGTAGCCGGCGGCCGCCCCGACCATCGCCGCGGCAAGCCCCCACTCGATGTTGTAGGCGACAAACACCAGCGCGAAGAAGGTGTTGTTCATGATCGAGTCGGGCAGGTAGCCCAAACCGTAAAACAACTTGGTCGTCAGAGGGAGGCGAGGAGGGGAGGAATGCACGGGCGGCGGGGATTAAGGGGTAAAACGCGGGGAAAGGGTGAGCGAACCAAGCCACCTCCGGATCCTTCGACCCAAAGGCAATCAGGTTGAAGGGCCAGCGGGAACGCCGCCCCTTCAACCGAATCCAGTCTCGCGCTCCTGCCAATGTCAAATCTAAATGCAAGCGCTTGCCAATTTTTCTCAAGGCTGCCGTCTGATAGGCCTGGATTTAGGATGTAAAATTTGGCCACTTTTAAGCTCGCACGCCTACCAATTCCAAACCTTAATGCAAGCGCTTGCCGTTTATTTTCAAACTCCCTCCCGCTGGGCCTGAATTCGCGCCGTGCAGATAGGACGCCGCCGCCGAGGCTCCCCGTTCGCACCGCCACCCCATCGCCAAGCGATTGTCCCTGCAACGCCACATCCCACCCATCATGCCCTCCCCCTCCCTTCG
>JBILJE010000308.1:0-3602 GCA_044377395.1 Rariglobus sp.
GGGCATTTCGGCCGGAGGTGGCGGAGGCGGGTTAAACGGTGTGCCGTCGAGGTGCTTTTGGATTTGGTCCTTGTTGGATTGGCGCTCGATCTCGGTGCGAGCTTGGGCGGTGCCGATGCCGGTGCTGAGGATGTGGGGGCGGATAAAGAGCAGCAGTTCGGTGCGCGACGCGGTCTTGCTGCGGGCACCGAGCAGATGGCTGAGGACCGGGATCTCAAAAATGAAGCCGAGCTTGCCGCGGGATTTCTCGTTTTTGGTGCGCTGGAGGCCACCGAGGACGATCATTTCGCCATCGTTCACGTTGATGGTGGATTTGGCCTGGCGGCGACCGATGACGGGCTGGTCGTTGCCGTCGACGGGCACGGTGCCGAGGATGTCGTTTACCTGCTGATCAATGGTGAGCTGGATGGAGCCATCATCGCCGATGAGCGGGGTGACCTTGAGGTCGATGGCGATGTCTTTATAAGTGACCGTCGAGCTGGTGGTGGTGCCGCCGCCGGTGCCGGAATTGGGCGTCGCGGTGGAGCCGGTGATGATGGGGCGGGACTCGCCAACGATGATCTGAGCTTCCTTGTTGTGCGCGGTGACGATGGTGGGGGCTGAGAGCACCTTGACTTCGCTCTTGGAGCCCAGGGTGCCGCTGTTCATGGCGGCGTCGAAAGCGAGGGGATTAACAACGCCGTTGGTCACGTCCCAGCCGGCTACACTGCCGGAGAACTTGGTGAGCTGTATCGTGCTGCCGGATTTGCCGACGGTGAGACCCAGCTTGCTGATGCCGCTCTTGTCGGAGTCGGAGAGGGTGACTTCAGCGATGACCACCTCGATGCGTACTTGGGAGAGGACGATGTCGATTTTGTCCACCAGTTCGCGGATGAGGCGGATGTCGTCGCCGGTGCCGCTGATGATGACGGCGTTGCTGCGTTCGTCGGAGGTGACGGTGAGCAAGCTGCTGAACTGGGTGCCCGAGTCGGAAGGTGAGTTCGGCGTGGAGCCGGTTGCCGGGGCCTTGGGGTCGGTGGGAGTGTTGGCGGGTGTCGGGGTGGTGGGTTCAGGCGGGGTAAAAGGACTGGTGTTACCGAAGCCGACCTGTGGCTTGGCTGCGCCGCCGTTGGCCTTGGCGGCAGCTCCCGTTTGGCCGGTGACGATGGTGGTCAGCAGGGTGGCGACTTTATCTGCGGTGGCGTGCTTGAGGTAGATGACCTCGTTGCGCGTGTTGGGGTCGGCCTTGACGTCGAGCTTGGCGATGAGCGCGTCAAAAAAGGGGTGCTGGCTGGAGTCGGCGATGAGGACGAGTTGGTTGGTGCGGTCGTCGGCCGAGAGCGAGAGGGAGTTGCCGAGGGCCTGCTGGGCGGGGTTTTGCAGCATCTGTTTCACGCGGGCGGCAAGGTCGCTGGCCTTGGCAAAATGCAGCGGGTAAAACTTGGGCGAAAAATCGGTGGAGGCGGGGCGGTCGAGAGTACGAAGTAGTTGCTCGACGCGTTGCAGGTTGGAAATGGAGTCGGTGACGAGAAACGCGTTAGTATTGTTAAACAGGATCGCGCCGCCGAGTTGGACGTTGAGCAGGGAGTTGAGCTGGGGGACGAACTCTTGGGCCTTGAGATTTTGGAGGTCGAAAATCTTGGAGGCGACCTTGCCGCTGGCAGGAAGGTCGAGGGTAGACTCGGTGATTAACTCGGGGGCTTCGGTGCGGGTCTTGTTGGCGAGCTCGACAATTTTCAGGTATTTGTCGCCCATCTCGACCACCCCGATGTTGTTAAGCGCGAGGACGGAGACGAGGGCTTGGATCGCCTCGGACTTGGTGACGGGCTGGGGGATGTTAAGGGTGATGGCGGTGGCGGGGAGGGCTTGCGGACGTAGAACGATGCGTCCGGTCCACGCTTCCAGGCGGTCGATCACCAGATCGAGCGGGGCGTCGCGCAGGCGCAGGGAGTTGATGATTTCCTCTGGAGCGTGGGCCGCCGGAACCGTGGTGGATTCAGGGGCGGGCATCTGCGCAACCAAGGCGGCGGGGGTGAGGCACAGACCGGTAAGGGCAAACGAGCGGGAGAATCGCATAAAATAGAGTACGGGACTTCGGGGGCGAAGTCGCAGAGCAGAGGTGAACGGAGCGTGGTTGTAAATGGAGTTATGCGCTTAACGGGGGGCGAAGCCGGCGCTTTTGGCGTGCGCAGTGTTTTTGAAACTTGCGGGAGGCGGACGGCCCCCCAACCGTGTCGCTTTTTCATGCCCAATAGTTTCGGCCATCTTTTCCGTATCACCACCTGGGGCGAAAGCCATGGTCCCGGCATCGGCGTAGTCATCGACGGCTGCCCGCCTTCGTTGCCCATCACCGTCGAGGAGATCCAGACCGAGCTCGATCGCCGCCGGCCCGGGCAGAGCGACATCAGCACCCCGCGCAAAGAGGCCGACGTGGTCGAGATTATGTCCGGTGTGTATGAGGGAAAAACCACCGGAACGCCGATCGGGCTTTTCGTGCGCAACACCGACCAGCGGTCCAGCGCCTACAACGAGATGAAGCAGGCGTTCCGCCCCTCGCATGCGGATTTCACTTATCAGGCCAAGTTCGGCGTGCGCGACCCCAACGGCGGCGGGCGCAGCTCGGCCCGTGAGACCATCGCGCGAGTGGCGGCGGGTGCGTTTGCCCGTAAGATCCTCACGCTGGCCTACGGCGTCGAGACCCGCGCCTATGTTACCCGCGTGCATGACATTGCGGTGCCGGTGGACGCGTTGAGTGCGTTTCCCTCGCTCGCGGAGGTGGAGGCCACTGCGGTGCGTTGCCCGCATCCCGAGACCGCTGCGGCGATGATCACGCGCATCAAGAGCGTGCGCAGCAACGGTGACTCCGTGGGCGGCGTTATCGAATGCCGTATTCGCAATGTGCCGACGGGGCTGGGCGAGCCGGTGTTCGACCGGCTTGAGGCCGACCTCGCGAAGGCTATGCTGTCGCTGCCGGCGACCAAGGGCTTTGAGGTTGGCAGCGGCTTCGACGGCTCGCTCCTTAAAGGTTCCGAGCACAACGATCTGTTCGAAAACCGCGACGGACGCGTGCGCACGTTGACCAACCGATCCGGCGGCGTGCAGGGTGGCATCAGCAACGGCGAAGAGATTGTCTTCCGCGTGGCCTTTAAGCCCACCGCAACCATTTTGCAGTCCCAGCAAACCGTGGATTTGGCAGGCCAGCCGACCGAGCTCATGGGTAAAGGTCGCCATGATCCCTGTGTGGTGCCGCGAGCGGTGGTCATCGTCGAGGCGATGGCGGCCCTCGTCCTGCTCGATCACGCAATGCGCCAGAACGCGCAGAACCGCTCATTTGAGTTTCCAGTCTAATCAACCAACGTGGGGCATGAATCTCATGCCTTTGCCCGATCCCGTACCCGTTATGCCCGCTGAAACTCCCCTCATTTACATTATTCTCGGTGCCGCCGGGTCGGGCCGCCGCGAGGTGCTCGCCGACCTGATTGACGGCGGTCTGCCGGAGGGCGCCCACGCCGCCGTGTTGCTCGCCGCCGGTGAACCCGCCGATACTCAGGACTCCCGCCTGCCATCGCTCGCTCGCTGGAATTGGAGCGAGGGCGCGATCGCCGCCGCGCTGCCTACCGGCG
>JBILJE010000069.1:0-12246 GCA_044377395.1 Rariglobus sp.
AGGCTTAAGTTTGCCCATGTGCTGGCGCATGCCGTCACCATTTATGATTTCGAAGTTCGTGAAAATCTGCCGCCGAACCTCCTCGATGTTAGAAACACCAAAGAGCGAGACGTAGGAATAGGCGCGAAATGTCAGCGTCCCCCGATTTTCCCGCAGAAACTTGTTCCAGAAAAAGGTCTTTCCTGTGCCCCAATCGCCTTTTAGCGCCGCGACCTTGAGCCCAGGGCTCGTCAAGAAATGCTGAAACGATTCGGCGATGTTCGTCATCTTTGTTTGGGACGACTGGTCGGGTCAGAGTGTGATGCGTTTGCGGGCCTTGATCTCAGCAGCGTATGCGGCACGGAGGGCGGCGACGTAGGCATCGAGATCGGCATCGGTCTCAATCACGGTTTTCTCGAATTTCACTGAGATGCGCTGGGCGGCGATATAGCTCCGAGGCGCATCGCCTTCGGGTGGCGTCTGGCCGTCAGCCTTGCGCTGGGCGGCGATTAGCTCGGCCACGCGCTGCAACTGGGCGGGCAGCAGTTCCTGCGAGACGCGGCTGGCGACCTGTCGGATGACCGGCACGAGCCGCTCTCCAGTGACTGATGTGGTCGCTGCGGAGAACGGAGCGATGACGGACTGCTGCTGCTCGGGAGATAGCCGGCCGAAATCAGCGTTGTTGCGCACGCTGTCGGCGGATTGGCCGATGGCAGTAGTAGCCTGCTCGCGGGCGCTCTTGACGACGGCGGCGACCTTGGCGCGGAGCGAGTCCAGCTTGGGCTTGGCCTGTTGCAGGGCGTTACTCTTGTAGGGAGAGGGCGAGGCAATGAGCGCCTTTAGCTCCGGGAACTCGGTGCCGGTGACGTCGGCAATATTGGGCTCCTCGTCGCGCAGGCTGGCGACGATATCGTCGTAAATCTGTTTCTTCGCGCCGCTGTAGAACTGCTTGAGCGGGTCGATGACGGCATCCTTGGCGTCGAGCAGGGTTTTCTCGAAGGTTCCGATGTCCTTGTAGCAGTGCGACCACTCGCGGTCGGCCAAGGTACGGAGGTCCTTGGCTACGGGTGCGAGGGCGGCAAGGAAGGGATAGGTAGCGGAGTGGGATGCGAGCACCTCTAGCTTGGCGGCCTCATCCTTGGCGCTGGATTGAAACTTGAGGGCGACATCCTTGGCATCGGAGCCGGGGTTGGCCTGATCATAGAAATCGCGATGCAGCGTCTTGAGCTTGGCGACGGCAGCAGCATCGAACTGCTCCTGCAGGGTGACGATGGTCTGGGAGAACTGGCGGTTGTTGGACAACGCGGTGCTCGCCTCCTGGGCGCTGAGGAGATTGGCACCCTGGCGCAGCTCCAGTTTGCCGCGCATGAAGAGACGGGCGATGAGGCACTGGGTGGCGATCTGGGGCCAGCCGTAGGGTTTTTTCTCAAAGAAGGTGAGCAGATCGGCGACGGCGTTGCGCACGCCGCGGGCTCGCTCCTGCTGAAGGCGAAGGATGATTTCTTGTTCGGCCTCACCGAGGGTGCCGTCGTCGTTCTTGAAGAAGTCGTCTGCCGGGGTGGCGAGAACGTCTTCGAGATCGGATTCAGAGAACTGCTTCCGGATCATCTTGAGCGATGGGAAGGCGTAGCGCACCAAGTCCTGAAAACCCTTGGCGATGCGGTTGCGCGGATCGGATGAACTGTGGGCGAGGTCGGAGCCGTTAAGGACGAGGCGGGCCTTGCAGAGAGCGTCCTTGACGCGGTCTTGGATGGAGCGACGGCGTTCGAGGTTTTGCTGGCCCTTGTCTCGCAGGATGCGCTGACGGGTCTCCGACAGGCCGGTTTTGAGGTTTTGGGAGATGTATTTCTGGGTTTTTAGCCAGAGCGTGAGATCGCGTAGGAGAAGATCGTCGGCCGGGAGGATGAGGAGCAGCTCGGCCTTGCCCATGGATTGGGCGATGAGGGCGGTGACGTCGCCGTGGCTCTCGTGGAGGGGGGACGCAATGTGCAGGCCAAGATCGAACTCCTTTTTGCGATAGACTTGGCCGTCAAGACGGCGGGTGAAGGAGTAGTCCTGCTTGTTGTCCTCGTAGCGGAGTTTGGTGTCCTGAATGACGTTGTCGTAGGCCTCCTCGGCGAGGGCCTCGCTGACATCGGTCTCGTCGATCTCGGTAGACTTGATCTCGGTTTCCACGTCCTTCTCGTCGTCGGTGAGAAATTCGTAGGTGTCGCCGTTGCGCTGGATGTAGGTGTCGTTTTCGAGGTGGTTCAGCGCTTCCTTCACGGTTTTTTCGTGGGAGGCAATGTTCAGATCACACCGGTCAATGAGGAGGATAGCCAGATTGCGCGGGGTGGCCTTGAACTGCTTGACGAATTTGAGGAGGAACAGGGCCTTGAGTAGGCGCACAGAAAGCGCGGACGCGCCGCCGAGATTTCGCTCGGCGGACTGGACGGCGGTCTGCAAATCGCCGCGCAAGGCACCGCGAAGGCCGTCGAACACACTGTCGAAGGTGGCTAGCTGCCCCACGGGGGCATTAGCGATGCCCTTGAGCACATCTTGCAGAATGCCGAGCATGGAGCGCTCGCCGATGGACTTTTGTTTGCCCGTGAAAAAGTTGTGCTTGGAGAGCGCGATCAACGCATCCTGCAGCAACTCGAACTGGTAGGGATGGAATGGGTAAAAAGCGCAGAAATCCTCGTCGTCCTTAAAGCCCCGGTAGCTGCGGGAACCGTCGTTGAACTGGAAGAGGGTTTTCAGGTTGGCGGATTCCTTGGCGTAGAGGGCGACCAAGGAGTCAGGCTTCGCTGTTTTTTTGGCGAGGAGGCGGCGGCAAATGACCTCGGAAACGTCCTGACTCGTGAGGTTAAGGAGGGTTTTGAAGCGGCCCTGAATTTTGGTGAAATCGTTACCTGCACCAGCGCTCATCTCGCCGAGCACGGTAGCGAGGTCGCCCTGAGAGGTGACGAACAGCCAGGCGCGGCCCTGGCACTTGGTGGCCAGGCTCTCGGCGAGCGTCTGAAGGTTGAGCATCAACTTGGAGTTGGTGCCGATGAACTGGCCGACCTCATCCACGAAGAAGTTGAGCCGCAGGCCTGGGGCCTGTTGGTCGAGCCACCCGCGCACCGAATCGGAAAAGGTTTCAATGGAGACGCGGTAGGTGTCGTGTTTACGGTCGAGGGCCTTGAGCGCCTCATCGTAGGACACGCCGGCGACCTTGGAATACGCGCGGGCGAAAGTCTCATTTTCCAAGGTATGGACGACATCGCGGTCGGATTCCCAAGCGCGGCCGTTAGCCTCTTTGCGGTAAGCCTCTTTGAACGGAGCTAGGAGCTTACGACTGTCGAGTTCGGCTTCCAGTTCGGCGATGTAGCCCTGCTTGGGATAGTAGCCGCGCAGCTCGTTGAACACTTTGACGAACACCGCGAGAAGGGCGTCCATCTGGTCCTTGGAGATGAGGTCGGCTTTTTGGTCGATGTTGAAGCGGACGGAACGCGACGGGATTTTGAGGGCACGCTCGAGGTCGGCCTTTAACATCGGATCTTCCTTAAGCTTGGGAAGGAAGAGATCAGCGACGGTGTTCGCGCCCAAGGGGCGATTTTCGAGCAGAAGGGAAAGAATCTTGAGGAGGTGGGATTTGCCGGAACCGAAGAAGCCCGCGATCCAGACGCCATTGGCCATGCCCCCGGCGAGATAGGCTTCCAGCAAGGCGTCGAGTCGCTTGGCGACTTCCTTGGTGATGACGTATTCGGAGACCTCTGTGACGAGATCGCTCTCGTCGTCGGCCTTAATGACGCCCTCAATGATGCGGTCGATGGATTGTTCGAAAAGGGAGTGGAGCGCGATAGACATGAGGAAACGGAAGAGCGTTTAATTGAAAAAGTCCGCGATGTTGTGGGCGCGGTAGTAGCGGTCGTCAGGAAGATTGCCGAAGAGCTTCAGGTAGGAGCCCTTGCCCTCGACCCATGCATAATCACCGGGGAAGAACATGACGGTGGGAGTCTGCTTGGTGACGCTTTGGAGGTTTTCGAGCACGCGGTGAGATCGAAGGTAGGGAAAAACGAGACCTACGCCGGTGATGACGAGAATCTGCGGGCGGTGGGATTTGAGCTCCTCGGCGATCTTGGGCACGAGTGCCTCCTTGGGGTCGGTCAGGTTTTGGATGGTCTGGAGAAACCGATCTTTGGGCGTGGAGGGCTCGCGTTCCACGAGACGATCCCAAACGTCCCGAGCCTTAAGCAGATCCGTCGTGAGCGTGTAGAGATCGAGGTGTAGGACATTGAGTCCCTGATTTCGAAGGCGATTTACCAAGTTGGGGACCAACGAATCGACGCGGGATTGGAGGGATGCGTGAAACGCGGAAATGTAGAATGGCAGTTCGTTGCCGCCCAAGCCGTGGCGCGTGCGAAACTCCCCTTTGCCCATGACGGTATGAAGGGACTCGAAGGTGCGGTCTAGATTTTCGTCGGCGCGGCTTTCCATCTTAGTTGGTGAGGTGGCGAATGTCGGCATCCGCCATAAGGAGCCAACGAAGTTGGTTTAAGTCGGACTTGGCAACCACCTTAGCCAAGGCGCGGCTAGGGATAAAAGGCGTAAGAAGAAGGCTGCGCGTAGAATCTACCAGCGAGGCTTCGGCCAACATGCGAAAGAGGACTTGCCGGATCTTGGCGACGCTCTTGTCCGTAAGGGCTTCGATTTCGGGATGCTCCCGTGATTCGCGGTGCATGAAACCCGTGAAATCGGACGGCATAATTTTAAAATCCAGGGCCAGGGCCTTGGGACGAAGCACGGTCATCACAAACTGCTGAATGAAGGAAAAGTGCCGACAAATACCGATAAACAACAGGGCGCGAAGATCCTGATTACCTGCGCCGACAAGAAAATCGACCTCCGCTTCTGTCAGAGCGGAGAGTCGATATTTGATTTCACGAAGTAACCGGAGCCGACTCGCGGCGGTGCGGGATTTTAGCAGGTTATCTTGGGCGGCATCTGCTTCGATCGAGGGCCATGCTTTTCCCTGCGCGAGTAATGGTACAAGCGCGGCAGACTCGGTAGCTAAGAGGGCCCCCGTGATGAATGAAAAGGAATAGCGATCAGTTTTTGTCACTCGATGTAGATGCACAATTTCCATCAGGTTATGCACCCGCTCGCAAGCAGGCCGGAGTGGAAACGTAAAAAAGCCCCGATAATGCAGATCGAGGCAATAACATGAATCACAACCTATTGATTATGATATTCTAGCGATTTTAATGTCGGCGCTCCTTCATCAGGGTTTGAAGGAGTCGTTGGGTTTGCCGTCATCGGCGAGGTCGCCGAAGTGGTTCACCGCATCTTTGAGGAGCGAGGCAGCGGCGAAGACAGTCAGGCCGATGGGCGTGCCGGAGAGGGGGCCGGCGACGGTGAGGGCGAGGCCAGCGGCTTTGCCACGTAAGGCGCGCATTTAGAGAAGTTGGGGCGAACAAGACTAACTACGACTCAACCGAAAGCAGGATTTATCACCTCGCCTGTTGGCTCTTGATGTTCGCCAGCCTTTGCCCAGAAAACCACTCGATGTCCCTGCATCCACAAGTCCAACAACTGATCCGGCAAGTCGAAGCACTGTCCGGTCGCTTGGTGCATGTGACCGAGGACCCTTCGTTAAAGGTGATGGCCAAAATCATCACGGCCCGCGGTGCCGCGCCCGCCCACTTTGTCAGTTATCGTCCCGGCACCCAAGCGGTCGATTATCTCGTGGCCTACCAACTGGGTTTCCTGGTGCGTCTCTTTTCCCTGCCTGCCGACCAACGCTGGGAGGTCACTGCCACTCCCGCCCAACAACAGGCCGGCATCGAGGCGATGGGGCTGAGCCAGGCCGCGCCTGAATTCGCACAAGCGATGATCAACAATATCATCACCCAGGTTCGCACCTACTCGATCGGTGCCCGGGTGGACGACTGGATCTGGACCCACCTGCCTGAGTTGCGCGAACAACAGGAGTATTCGGTCCGCTCGCAGCTGGCGGAAAACTCCAGGGCCCTAGCCCCCGAGATACGACAGAAGTTTCCCAAGGCGCTGGTCGATACCAACACCGCCATGAACGCTGCCTACGCCACAACCTGGGGCGCAGCACTCAAGGATGAGCGTTTTAAGATTCCCTATTTGGCCCTGGGCTACGCGTCCAAGGCGGCGGAACTCCTGGCCGTTCTCCAGGACCTGCCCGATGACCCGACCGGCGACCGCACGCTCGTCGAGGGTTGGGCTCAAATCCTCGGCCTCCGCTCGGCTATCCATTTTCAACTCCACCTCCTGACCTGATGCACGACACGCCCCAAGAGGTTCAACTGTCGCTGGCCGAATTCGACCGCACCCAACTGCCCGAGTCCCAGCGCGCCCTGCAAGGCGATGCGTTCCGCCAAGCCGTGCAGCAGCACCTCGCAGCCCAATTCATCGGTGGGCAGGGCGCGGCCGAAGTCGTGGTGACCGCTGACCGGATCATCATTCGCTGGACCGCCTCCACCGAGGCCAAGACCCTCACGGAGCGGGGTGTCGATACGCTCAAGCAGGGCGACTACGACAAGGGCATCGCCACGCTGCGGATCGCCTTGCAGCGGACTCCGGACGATGCGGAAACGCTTTTCAATTTGGCCATGGCGCTCAGCGACCGGGGCCAACTGGACGAAGCGGTCACCCTGTTGCAGCGGTTGCTGGCCGCCCACCCTTCGCACAACCACGGCTGGGTGGCGCTCGGCGTGGCGCAGGCGCGTTTGAAGCAGGACTCGGCGGCCATTGATTCACTCCAGATGGCGGTCGCGATCAATCAGGACGATGGTTACGCCCATAAAAACCTCGGTGTCATACTTGCTCGGGCCGGGTTGACCGACGAGGGAATCAAACACTTACGGTTGGCGGCGGCGCTGCTGCAGTCCGATCAGCAGGCGTGGTACAACTTGGCGCTGGCGATGGAGAAGTCCGGTAAGCTGGTCGAGGCCGACGAGGTTTACACCCGGGTGCTGATGCTCGATGCCGCCGGTGAACTAGGCAAACTGGCCGAGGAGGGGCGCAGCCGGATCGTGGCGGTGAACTTCCGTAGTCGTGGCGCCAACTTCCGCACCGATGCTTTTAACTTTTGCCTCGGTGCGTTGATGCGGTTTGCGGGGATGCCCAAGCCCGAGATCCAGCGAATCACCTTCGAAATCGCCCTGCTCGGTGCGAGTGGTCTCTCGGTCAACGACCCGGCGGAGCGTTACACGCTGAAGTCCATTCCTGGACAGTTTTCAGGTCTGCACCTCTTGTGCATCGAATACGTCGGCTTCCAAGTGATCGACCCCACCGTGGACCTCGGGTTTGATTTGTCTGCGGAATATGCTGAGGCGCGCCGGGTGCACGGCAGCCGGTAGGATCCGCTTTGAGCCACCCTGCCCCCGCGTGGATGCGTAGGGCGAGTGGCGGGTTTTAGGGCCTGTCAGGGTTTGAACGAGTCGTTAGGTTTGCCGTCGTCGGCGAGGTCGCCGAAGTGGTTCACGGCGTCTTTGAGAAGCGAGGCGGCGGCGAAGACCGTCAGGCCGATGGGCGTGCCGGAGAGAGGGCCGGCGATGGTGATGGCGAGGCCAGCGGCTTTGCCAAGGAAGGAGAGGATGCGGAGGAGTTTGGTGGGCATACGCCTGGGGAGGCGTGTCAACTTGGCGGGTTAACGGGTTTAGTCTTCCGCTGCGGGTTTGGCGTTGCGGTCGCGGATCTCCCTCCTGATGCGGAGGCAGAGGTAGAAGAGGGTCGCGAGGCCGACCATGAGGCCGACGTAGGCGTTGAGGCGTTCGAGTGTCGTGAACGCGAAAAAGCCGATTGCGCCGTGGTACGGCACGGGGTCGCGGAGAATGGAGAGGGTGGCGGGGAGCATGGCGGAGGGCGGAGACGAAAGAAGACAGAGGTCGGAGGTCAGGTGGCAGAGGGCTGAGTCGGCGGGCATGAAAACGGGCGGCGGTCGTCTTCGACCGGCCGCCCGTGGTGCGCTCCTTGTGGGTGGCGGTTAGCTGGCGGTGAGTTTGCGGGCGCAGACGGGGCTGGTGACGCGGATGTCTTCGCTCCAGTCGACCGCCAGAATATCCGAGCGGGCGGCGTCGTCGCGGTAGGTGCGGACGACGTCCACACCGCCTCGGCGTAAGCGGAAGGTTTTCATGAAGCTGGGGTCGTACAACGTGGGGCTGGCGTTGGCGTGGAAGATCACCAGTTGCTGACCGACGATGTTTACGTTGGCTTTGGTCAGGCCGAGTTTGTTGGTGTCGCGGGCCAAGATGCCGACGCGGATGTCGATGCTGGGATTGAGCAGCAACGAGCTGAACTGGGCCATACTCACACCGATCGAGGCCGCACCGGGGAAGCGGGCGATCACTTTGGCGTTGTTGCGGAGCTTGTTCCAGAGGGGCAGGCCGATCACCAGGCGGTTGGGCATGCGGCCGGTGTCGGTGGCGAGGGCTTCGATGTGCTCGTCGAGTTTGGCGATGGGGTCGTCACTCGCCAGGGTGATGTTGGCGGCGGCAGCCAGCGCGGTCAGGGCGGCGAACACTTTGGCTTCGTGGGAGGTGACGGCGGAGGATACGAGGGTCTGGGTTTTCGCCTCTTCTAGGCGGAGTGGATCGCCTTCGCCTGCTTCGTCGCGTTCGTGGTCGTCGATAGCGATTTCGAGGGCCTGCGGGAGACAGTTGTATGTGGGGTCGCTGGCGGCGAATTCGAGGCGTTTGGCGGGGCCGCCGACGGCGCGCGAGGTGTCGACCACCTGAAAGGTGTTCTTGTCGTCGAAGTTTTTATACTGGCCGGTGGCAGCGGGGACGACGACCTCGGGGGCGAGGAAGTTGGCAAGGGTGGCGGAGATGTCTTGAGACAGGCCGCGGGCGTAGTTGGTCAGGGTGACGTTGTATTTGGAAGAGGACATGGGGAGAGGAGCTATGAGCTGTGAGCTAGGAGCTTTGAGCTGGGAGTAAGAGGTTAGATGCGGGGTGTTAGCACCGGGGTATAAAGGGCGGCTTCGATGAGTTCACCGGAAACGCCGGCTTCGAGTGCAACCCCGAGGACCATCCGCGGGGCGTCGTTGCTGTAGCCTTCAACGCAGCCGGTGGCGGTGAGTTGCAGTTGCTCGCCAAAGCTGACCGGGCCGGTGATTTTTACGCGGACTGTGCCAGCGAGTCCGCCGGGAATCGCCACGGTCACGCGTTCGTAGGCTTTGCCGCCGGTAAGAAGCAGCCCGAGGGGTTTTTCGAGGGCGTAATCAACCAGGCAGATGCTTTCGTTGTTACTAAGCCGAACGAACCGGCCTTCTTGGCCGGTCAGATCGACGTCGGCCATAACCGAGATAATCGCGTTGGTGCGGGTGAGGTGCATGGGGATGAGCTGGGGGCTATGAGCTTGGAGCTGGGCTTAGACGAGGGATTGGGGGGCAATGAGGATGGCTTCGACGAGTTCGCCGGTGACGCCGGTTTCGAGGGCTTGCGCAACGAGGGTGCGGGCGCCGGTGCCGGCGTCGGTTTGAACGCGGCCGTCAGCGGTAGTTTGCAGGTAGGCGCCGATGGTCGAAACGGTGGCGGCGAGTTTGACGCGGACGGTGCCAGCGAGGCCGCCGGCGCCGAGGGCGACTGTGACGCGTTCATCGGCTTTGCCGTCACAGAGAAGTACGCCCAGGGGCTTGACGGTGGCCGAGCTGAGTAGGGTGGCTTTGCCTGCGGTGAGGATGATGAAGCGACCAACGTAACCGGTGAGGTCGGCGTTGGCGTCAAAGGACAGGATGGCGTTGGGACGTGCGAGAGAGGTTTTCACGTGAAAATGAGCTGGGAGCTATGAGCTAGGAGCTGGTTTAGCGGAACAGCTCGGGGGATTCGGCCTTCGCCTTGGCGTAGATGGTCTGGAAATCAGCGCTCGGGTTGGAGGCGCGGATGGCGGCGAATTTTTGTTCCTGGCGGGTGATCAGGCTGGCCGGGGTGGCGGTGTCGTCTTGGCCGGCGGTCAGGCGTGCGAGCACCGGGTTGATCGTGAGGGATTCGAGGGCTTTTACTGCTTTGGCTTCGTCACGCAGGAGGGCATCGACCCAGAAACCGCGGGTGTCGGTGTCCTTGGCGGGCAGGCGGCCGGCGTGCACAGCGGCATCCACATGGGCCTCGGCGCGGTGGCGGGCTTGGGCCGCCATGATCAATTTGAGCCCGGCCAGTTCACTTTTGAGCGCGGTGGCGTGGCGGGTCACGTGGGCAACGAGGTCGGCTTCGTCGGTGGCAGAGGCTTCGACGAGCGAAAGAGAACGGAGGGCGGAGATGAGGTTTTGCATGGGCATCGACTCAGCCACCGTGTCAACCGGCGCGGAGGCGAACAGGGGCGCGATGCGCTTAAACGCGGCGCGATTGACCAGGCCGCCCATGTTGATTTCCGAACCCGTCACCTGGCCGGCGGCGTCCAGGTGGAAGGTCGGGGAAAAGCGCCGGAAGGTGCGGCCTTCGACGGACTTTTTACCGGCGTCGGACCAGTCGAGGCGTGCGCGAACGCCGCCGGTCTGCGGTTCGTCACCAGCCCAGTAAAATTCGGTCGGCCAGGCGGAGGCTTCGCGGTCCTCGTGGTTGAAATCGAAAAAGGGCCGGTCTTCGCGTCCCTCGGCGGCGGCGGTCATTTTTGCGGCGAGAAAGGTTTGTAGGACGGCGGCGGTGGCGGCGTTCACCGCGACTTCGACCGAGACGGGTTTGCCGCCTTGGGAAGCCCGGATGCGGTGGCGGCCGGGCGGCATGTATTGGATTTCAGCGGGGAGTGCGGCGCCTTCGGTCAGGGCGTTGGCGAAGGCGGCGTGGAGCGGTGCGTTTTTGTTGTTGGTGGCGAGGTCCATGCCATCGCCACGGTGTCAACGGTGGGCGCTCACTTGGGCGTCTGGTAGCTGGCCTTGGAGACCCGAATCAGGGAGCTGCGGCAGTTGTAGTGAGCCGGTGGCGGCGAAAACCAGCCGTCGCCCCAGCGGTGGCCGTGACGACCGAGACACACTTCGGTAGTGCGGCCGTCGAGGACGGCATCCCACACGAGGAAATCGCCGGCGGCCTCTGCCTCGGCGAGCTGCGCGGGGAAAGCCGACTCGGCGGCGGCTTGGCGACCGGCTAGGGATGCGGCGGTCTCGGAGGCCGCGTCGATGGGATCGCCACAACCGCAGGCGCAGGTTTTGGCCGTGGCAGGTGGCACGGACGACGGCGGCACTAACGGGGCGATGGGTTTGGCCGGATGAAACAGGGCTTCGCTCGGGGCTGGCGATGGGACCTTGTGGCGTTCGTAGAGGTATTGCAGGGAGACCGGCAGACCCATGTCCACGAACAGGGTTTTGTCACGGGTGGCCATTTCCTGCTCACGCTCGGGGCGGGTGATTTCAACTTCGACGAAGGGCACCTCGTCGGCAGTACCCCAATTTTGGGCGATCAGTTGGGGGATGAGTTGGTCATTGAGGACGGCGACGATGTATTCCGCGTAGGTCTCGAATAGATCCAACTCCACTTCACGGTGAACTTGCGTCGCGGCGCGACTACCCTCGCCGTTGTGCTCGACCGACAGGTTTTGCCCCAAAAGCATGATGTCACAGGCGCGGTCGGCGATGCCCATGAGGCGTTCGCTCGGGTCGTTGGGGCCGGACACGCCGGGCGTGGTGCCCTGCATGATTTGCAGGTTGGTGCCTTGCGGAAACGCCCCCCATGAAGCCGTGCCCATGTTGCGCAGGGCTGACGTGATCGCGTCGATTTCAAGCTGGGTGGCGGTCGCGGGATAGTTGGCCCAACGTAACGGCGTGCCGAACAGTTCGGCTTTCTGGACGAGCCATTCCCAGCCGAGCATGTGACCAAGCCAGAGCGGTGCCAGTGCACGGAGTTGGGCGGCTTCACCGAGGGCGCCGGACTTCGATTGGAAAATGCCGGTAAGGAATTTGCCGGGGTATTTGGCGAAGGGGACGAGCTTCCGATCTGAAGTGGCGACGTTATTCCCGTTTAGGCGGAGTGCGAGGGTTCCGTCGGTGTCGATGCCGAGGTAACGGGTTGGGACGCGGCGGAAACCGACCGGCACGACGTAACCGGTGGTGTCGTTCGCCCAGTCGATTTCAACCACGGAGAGACCGCGCGCGACTGCGTCCATAAGTTCGTAAACCGCCGAACCGAGCGGGGCGCGAGTGGTGTCCACGTAACCGCGTTGCAAGTGCAACGCCGACTCCACGAAAGCCGCTTTTTCCTGTGCCGTGGCGGAAGGTTTGCCGTTCTTGGGGGTGTAGGGCTGGACGTTGAGCGGCAGCTTGCGGATGGCGTTTTTGAGTTTTTG
>JBILJE010000309.1:0-3594 GCA_044377395.1 Rariglobus sp.
CCGCGGCCTTTCATCGTTTCCATCTGGCGCATCATCTTTTTCGCGCCGCCACCCTTGAGCATCTTCATCATCTTTTGCATCTGCTGGAACTGCTTGATGAGCTGGTTGACCTCCAGGACTTTGACGCCGGCACCGTTGGCGATGCGCAGGCGGCGGTTGCCATTAAGGATGTCCGGCTTGCGGCGCTCTTGGATGGTCATCGACTTGATGATGGCCTCCGTGCGTCCCATCTGCTGCTCGGCGTCGTCGGGGATCTGCATGCCGCTCATCCCGGGCATCATGCCCATGATGCTCTGCATCGAGCCGAGCTTTTTAATCTGCTGCATCTGCGCGAGGAAATCCTCGAGGTTGAAGTCGGCCTTGCGGAGCTTCTCCGCCATCTTTTCGGCCTCTTTCTGGTCGATGTTTTCTTGGGCACGTTCGACCAGTGAAACGACGTCGCCCATGCCGAGAATGCGCGAGGCCAGGCGGTCGGGATAAAAAGTGTCGAAGTCGGCGGTCTTTTCGCCGGTGCCGACAAACTTGATGGGCACGCCGGTGATCGACTTGATCGAGAGGGCGGCACCGCCACGGGCGTCACCATCGAGTTTGGTCAGGATGAGGCCGGTGAGCACGAGGGCCTCATGGAAGGCCTTGGCAACGTTGACCGCCTCTTGACCGAGCGCGCCGTCGGCCACCAGCAGGATCTCGTCGGGCTTGATGCGCTCGCGCAGTGTTTTGACCTCCTCAATCAGGTCGGTGTCGATCTGGAGTCGGCCGGCGGTATCGAACAAAACGGCGTCGGCGCCGGCGGCTTGCGCGGCGGCCAAGCCGGCGGCGGCGATGGCGGGAACGTCCTTGGAAACGCGGTCGCTGTAGAAGCCGAGCTCCTCCTGTTTGGCGAGGATTTCGAGCTGGTCGATGGCGGCGGGGCGGTACACGTCGCAGGCGATCACGAAGGGCCGGTAGCCGCGTTTTTTTAACACCTTGCCGAGCTTCACCGTCGAGGTGGTTTTACCCGAGCCGTGCAGGCCGACCATGAGCACCTTGAGCGGGCGCGCGGTCGACAGATCGGTGGTGCCTTCACCGAGCAGGCGAACGAGTTCGTCGTTGATGATTTTGACGATCTGCTGGCCGGGGGTGACCGACTTGATGACCTCTTGGCCCACGCACTGGGCCTGGACGCGTTCTACGAATTCACGGGCGACCTTAAAGTGCACGTCGGCCGAAAGAAGGGCGGTGCGCACCTCCTTGAGGGCATCGGCCATGTTGTCTTCGGTGAGTTTGCCGACACCGCGCAGGTTGCGCAGGGCGGAGGAAAGTTTATCGGTGAGGGACTCGAACATGTAGTTGGGCACCGTGGGCGGCGCGGGGCGCTCTGGCAAGTCGCTGGTGCGAGAGATCCACGAACTTGGGCCGCGAGAGACCGGGCGTCACGCGTCGGGGAAATATACCCTTGACCGGCCCTAGTGCGGGCTGTGCTATCGACTTTTTTCCGATACCGAACCCGCCTGACCATGAGAGACGACTACCTTAAAGAAGCCCACAAAGTTATCCCTGACGCCAACATCCTTATTAATGTGGTGTCGCGCCGCGTTAAACAGCTGCGCCGGGGC
Source organism: Rariglobus sp. (assembly GCA_044377395.1). Lineage (GTDB taxonomy): Bacteria > Verrucomicrobiota > Verrucomicrobiia > Opitutales > Opitutaceae > Rariglobus. The sequence continues at coordinate 1,596 of JBILJE010000309.1, forward strand.
CAGCGTGCGCTGGTGGAATCCCTAGAAAAGCTCGCTCCCGAAGACATCGCCCTGCGCGAAATCATCGAGGGCAAGATCACCTACGAAGAGGCCACCGGTTAATCACCTCCGCAGCGGGATCGACCCGCTCACCACGGGTCATTCTGTGCCAAGCCGGTCATCGCCTTGTTCAACATTAACAAGTCGGTTGGCTCTCAGCTTTGCGCGGAGTGACTTTTTTTATAGCTTTTAACCAAGGGCATCGCGCCCATTTGCCATGTCCGCCAAGAAAAAAGACGCCCCCCGCTTCACGGAGGTTCGCAATGCCAAGGCGCTGCGCGATTTTTCCGTGGAGGAGCGCTTCGAGGCGGGCTTGGTTCTTCATGGCACCGAGGTGAAGGCCATCCGCGCCGGACGCGCCCAGATTGGCGACGCCTTTGGAAAATTTGAAAAAGGCGAACTGTGGTTGTTTAACGCCCACATCGACGAGTACGCCTACGGCAACATCAACAACCACGCGGCGCGCCGCACCCGCAAGCTGCTCCTCCACCGCCATCAGGTGCGTAAAATCGCCCAAGCCATGCAGGTCGGCGGGCGCACCTTGGTTCCCCTGCGCATGTATTTTAAAGAGGCGCTCGTCAAAGTGGAGGTCGCCCTCTGCCTCGGTAAACAATCGCACGACAAACGTCAGGATTTGCGTGAAAAAGCCGCGATGATGGAAGTGGAGAAAATCATGAAACCTGTTCGTCGCACATGAGCCATTCCCCCAACTCCGTGACCACCCGCGTGCCGGGTAGCACCTCCAACTGCGGCGCGGGTTTTGACACCCTTGGCCTCGCCTTACAGATCCACAATCGGGTCACGCTTAACCGTGAACCGGGTGCTTTGGCCCGCCCGGTAACCGTCGGCGATGGCCGCGCGCAGGCCATGGTTGAGACCACGGCGGCGGCTTTCTTTACGGCGGCGGGCGTGGCCCCTTTTGGTTTTTCGTATCATATCGATGGGGACGTGCCGCCGGCGCGCGGGCTGGGGTCGAGTGTCACGGTGATCGGCGGCATACTGGGCGGACTCAACGTCCTGTCTTCCGCGGGGCTTTCGCGGCAGCAACTGGTGGGCATCGCCACCGCCATCGAGGGCCATCCCGACAACGCGGCTGCGGGTATTCTGGGCGGCTTCTGCGTGGCGCGCTGCGACCCGGCCACCGGCGCGTACGTGGACACGGTTCGGGTGGAGCTGCCGGCGGATTTGGCATTCGTAGCGACCTCACCCGACGTTGAAATGCTCACCAAGGAGTCGCGTGGGGTTCTGCCCGCGACGCTGTCTTATTTTGACGCAGTGAAGAGCATTAACAGCGCCGCGTACCTCGTCGCCGCTCTGGTGTCCGGTGACTACGAGCGGCTGCGGCATGCGGTGAGCGACTATATGCACGAGCCTTACCGGTTGCCGCGTATTCCTGGTGGTCGTGGCGCGATTGAAGCGGGTGTTGCTGCGGGCGCTTATACGGGCTGGTTAAGTGGCAGTGGTTCGACCGTGCTCTGTGTCGCCACGCGCCCGGCGGCGTCCGCAGTCGCCGCAGCTATGCAGGCCGCTTTCGCCAGCGCCGGACTCACCAGTACCTCGCGGGTTTTGACCGCCGATAACAGCGGTTTGGTCGTCGAGTGAGAGCGACTTAGCACCGATCGTCCGGATTATTTTAGCCCCCGGTTTGCCATGCTGCACATTGTCCTTTTTCAGCCAGAGATTCCCCAGAATACGGGTAATATCGGTCGTATGTGCGCGCTCACTCGTTCGCGACTGCACTTGATCCACCCGTTGGGCTACGAAATCACCGACAAACACCTCAAGCGAGCAGGCATGGACTATTGGCACTCGTTGGATGTCCACCACCACGCTAATTGGTCTGCATTCAAGTGCAGCGAGGCGGGCCCTAAACGCTTGTGGTTATTCACGACTAAGACGGCGTGCAGTTACTGGGGAGCGAGTTATGCCGATGGTGATGGGTTGGTTTTTGGCAACGAAG